>JBGTMK010000457.1:0-5493 GCA_041743605.1 Nostoc sp. | reverse complement strand
TGAATTGAGCCAACGACAACGGGGTTATCTGCAAACAATCCACGACAGTGGAGAACATTTATTAGGAATGATTAATGACATCCTCGATTTATCGCAAATCGAGGCTGGGAAGACAGCTTTAAATATTTCAGAATTTTCTTTGGTGAATGTTGCCAAAAGTGCTATAGAGTCACTGCGAAAAAAAGCAACAAGTCAACAAATTAATCTCATACTTGATTTGCAAATCGATCCCAGGCGCGATCGCTTTACCGCCGATGCTGAACGAGTAGAACAAATTATCTGGAATCTGTTAACTAATGCCATTAAATTTACCCCTGAAAATGGCAGCGTTACTTTACGTCTTTGGGTAGAAGATGACACTGCTATTTTTCAAGTTGAAGATACCGGCATTGGCATTCCAGAAGAAAAATTACCATTACTGTTTGAGAAATTTCAGCAACTTGATACACCCTATCGCCGTCGCTACGAAGGCACTGGACTTGGACTGGCTTTAACTAAACAACTTGTAGAACTCCATCGGGGTCGAATTGAAATAGAATCAACTGTAAGTGTTGGCTCTATTTTCACTGTGTGGATACCAACTCAGGCAATGAGAGTGGTGAGTTAGGAGTTAAGCAAGAGACGCGATGAATCGCCGTCTTTGTGATAATTTATTTTTTCAATTTGAGGCTAGACTAATAAGCATTTTTTCAAAAATTTTCAACACCGGCTCCTCTCCATTGTCTCTAGTAAAAATAGTATAATTTGGGTGAGAATTGACCTCAATCAACCAATATTGGTTATCTCGATCTAAGACGATATCTAAACCACCATAATCAAGGTCTAATTCTTCAAGAATTGGTTTAGCAAAATTAGCAATTTCTGACAATATTTGTGGCTCGTTGATATATTTTGCTTTCGCACCATCCCAGTGGAGAGGACTAAGATTACCTATAAATGTTGCATTGGTTACATCTTTTTCATAGAGTAGAACTAACTCTTTATTTAAGAAAACTGCTCTATATTCAGATTTAACATCAATAAATTGTTGAGCGATCGCAACGTAATCATACTTTTTATCATTGATATTAAAAATTTCTTGTAAAGCAGCTTCAATTTCATCTGTGTTCTGACATAAAAATACGTTATGTCCACTTGAACCAGAATTTCTTTTAACAATAACAGGTGTTTCAAAATTTTGTTTTATTTCTAAAATAATCTCTTTAATACTTGAGAATTTTAAGTAAATCTTATATTGGGTATCACAAAAAGGGGAAAGAAAACCTATTGTCCGAGGAAGTTTCACTTTTTTATTTAAAACATTGTAAGTATATTCTTTGTCTTTTATCAGGTGAGCTAGAGCTTGATTAATTAACGGAGTGCTATAGTTACAAAAATAATGATTTTTATTATTGAGTTTTATTTTAATTAAGTTTTCAGCAGGATAAATAATTTCATAGCTGATGTTTAAGCTTTCACAAGCTTTGAGTAATAGCGAAACGTTGTCTAACATAAATACTTAAAATTAAACGTTAAATTTACGAATTACGAATTAGTTCAAATTGTTGTTTGCCGTTTAAAAATCACTATTTCAGTACCAACAACTGGGTTACGAGCTATTAGCCTCTTTTGGGAGTCAATAATTTCTAAATGGGTAAAATCAAGTTCTTGAGAGCGTTGTAATATCTCCGCAGCTAGTTTGTCTTGCTGAGATTCTTGGAGAGTGTACCAATCATCACTAATTTTGACTGTCAGATTACTCGTGCGAAAGTTGGCTTCAATTGACTTTATCAGACCAGAGGCAATGCGATCGCTAATTTCGGCTACCTGATTTTCAATAGCCGCAATCAAGGCTTGTTCTGGTGTCAATTCTATGATTGGCGTTGGCGTTGGTGTTGGCGTAGGAATTGGTTCTGGTTCCGGCGTTGGTGTAATGTGTACTTCTGGCGGTAGCGTAATTTCCTCTGGCGGTTGTGGTTCTGGTGCGACTGAGTCCGGTGGAGTAGTTATCGTTGGTGTTGGTATGGGAACCTCTTCAACCGGAGGAACGGTTGCTATTTCCGTAGGTTTACCAGTAAATACAGTTGTAGTCGTCCAAACCAGAATTACAGCAATTCCAGTAACAATTCCAGTCATTGCTGTATCTGATAACTTTGTTGATAAATTTGATGGTAAAAACAAGCGGATTGTCCTTAACAGTCCACCCCATCGCAACTGAAACTGCTGGAAAACACTGGGTGTTTCCTCAGTACCAGGTGGGGGTGCTGTCTCCAGTTTCTCCACCGTTACTTCTAAAACCCCAATCGTCCCTTGGAGAAGTTGGATAATTTTAGCCTTCCAAAATGGCTGAACTCTCTGGTAAGGTTTTTGGGGGGGTTGAGTTACCTGCTTATCCGTCGGTTTTGACTGATTGTCTTGTGACATGGAACTTTCACCAAAAGCAGCGAATCAAAGACAAACAACGTACATTATTACTGGTGCTGCCTTCTTTTGCCTTAATGTATCACTACATTGCACATTGCTTCAGCTAAACTGATTATTTATTAAATTTGGTGAGTTATGAACCTAAAACGCCGTCAATTTTTATTTTTAAGTAGCGTCAGCGCCATTGGTACAGGATTTTTCGGCTGGACGTTTCGTCAAAATCATCAAACTGCTGATATTACCGATTCCACAACAGCTATAGCCGCTAACCCAGCCAAAAAAGACTTGTTATTACGTTTTGTGTCTGTAGCAGATACGGGGACTGGGGCTAAAGGACAGTATGCTGTGGCTGGAGCGATGAATGCGTATCATAAGAAAAATCCTTATGATTTAGTCGTTTTAGCTGGAGACAACATTTACAATAACGGCGAAATCGAGAAAATTAATGCAGTTTTTGAGCGTCCTTATAAGGCTTTGCTGAAGCAAGGTGTGAAATTTCAGGCTTGTTTAGGTAATCACGATATTCGTACTGATAATGGTGATCCACAAGTGAAGTATCCCGGCTTTAATATGAATGGAAAACGCTACTACACATTTAGCCGTGGTGCTGTACAGTTTTTTGCTTTAGATACTAACGGTAATGCTGATTGGAAAAACCAGATACCTTGGTTAGAAAAAGAATTAAGTCTTAGTAAAGCTGCTTGGAAAGTCGTATTTGGCCACCATCCAATTTATTCATCCGGTCACTATGGAGTCAATCAAACTTTTATTAAAACCTTCACTCCTCTGTTTCAAAAATATGGCGTTCAACTCTACATCAATGGCCATGACCATAGTTATGAACGCACTCGTGCTATTAATGGAACGACTTATTTAGTTACTGGTGCTGGTGCAGGTATTCGTCCTATAGGGCGTTCAGAATGGACAGAGCATTCTGCTGAGAAGCTGAGTTTTGCGGCTTATGAGGTGTATCCAGATAGAATAGAAGTAAGTGCGATCGCTACTGATAAGCGCGTTTTTGATAAAGGTATTATTCAATTAAAATCAGCTTAGTTAGATGACTCAGCCAGAACTTCCTTCTGCGATCGCCAATATTGTAGAATCATCTCAACCACCAGATGCTATATTTTCTGCACTGTTGCCAGCTGTAGGCGATTTTTTACAATCTGACAGATGTTTTCTATACCTGCACAATCCACAGAATAACCTTGGTAGAGTTGCCTTTTGTTGGGTTCGCACTCCAGATGTACCAACCGTCTACAATGAAAAATGGGAAGCACAACCCCCATCTTTAGTAGATGAAGATCCGATGTTTGCTGCGGCGCTAAGTGCTAAACCTTCAATCTTTGTCGAAGATGTAGAAACTGCTGATTCTCAGGTTTTAAATCGGGAGTTTGAACAGAATAGTTTTGGGCATCGCGCCTTGATTCATGCCCATATCCGCCAGGATGGCCAACTCTGGGGAATTTTACAACCATGCATTTTTGGTCATCCCAGAATTTGGACTGAGTATGAACGAGGTGTAATTAATAATCTTGTCGAAAGAATCACACCTTTTGCAGTTGATTATGTCAAGTCTGCTTTTGATTAGCTGTAGGCTGGGCATTACCTACCAAGTAAATTATATTCAGCCTTATTAAAACTATGAAAGTCAAGCGCTTGAAAATGCAAGCCTTCCGTGGAATCGGTGATTTGACGCTGGAGTTTGATGAGGATAAGCCAACTGTAATTATTGGTATTAATGCCTAACTTGCCACATCAGCCATCCTTTTTTTTGCGAACCTATTAATATTTTATGACAAATCTTAAAGATACTCAAAATAGTCAACCTACTGTTATTAGTCTATTTTCAGGGTGCGGAGGTATTGATCTAGGATTTCAAAGACAAGGATTGTCAATTATTTGGGCAATTGATAACGACTTAGACTGCGTAGAGACATATAAAAAAAATATAGGCAATCATATTATTAATAGATCAATTTGTGATGTTCATTCACGAGAAATTCCTGATGCCGATATAATTGTTGGTGGATTCCCATGCCAAGGCTTTTCATTAGCCAATAAATTTCGTTCAAAAGATGATGCAAGAAATGAACTTTATTATGAAATGTTAAGAGTAATACAAGATAAAAAGCCTAAATGGTTTATGGCCGAAAATGTAAAAGGTATTTTAAGTCTAGATGACGGGCTTGTTTTTCAAAAGATTCTAAAAGAATTACAAGAAATTGGTTATTATGTAACCTATGAACTGGTTAATATGGCCGATCATGGAGTTCCACAAATTAGAAAGCGAGTTATTATTTTAGGTACAAGAAATGACCTACCTATAGAAGCTATAGTCAAGCATCCATTGCCAGACTATTCTGAAAAAGATAAAAATCTCAAAAAATGGATTACGATTAATTCGGCATTGGAAAAATTAGAACAATTGAAACCAACTACGAATTTAGTAGGCTCACAGTATAAAATTTCGTATAGAAACTACACGGGACATAGACAAACCAATGGTGATAAACCATGTCCGACAATTATCGCTAGAGGTAATGGCAAGGGTGGAGTATGTGCAATTCCACACCCTAACGGAATACGGCGATTAAATGTTAGAGAATCAGCATTTATTCAAACTTTTCCATCCGATTTTGAATTTACAGGAAGTATAACCTCAATGTACCGCCAAATTGGTAATGCCGTACCTGTATTATATTCAGAAAAAATAGCACAAGAATTTATAGAAGCCAATGATAGATTAAAAACTTTTATAGAAAAACAAGATAGAGAAACTAAAAAAATCAATGTTGTTTCTTTATTCTCTGGCGCAGGAGGAATGGACTTAGGATTTAAAAAAGCTGGGTTTGACATTGTATGGGCAATTGACAACTTTGAAGATGCTGTGCAAACATACCGAAAAAATATAGGTAATCATATAATTAATAGTAATATTGAAGACTACAACCTAAATGAGATTCCTGATTGTGATGTTCTTATAGGTGGATTCCCATGTCAGGGTTTTTCAATAGCCAATATGAAACGTAGCATTCATGATGATAGGAATATTCTATATGAATATCTTGTAAAAGTAATACAAATTAA
>JBGTMK010000456.1:0-2435 GCA_041743605.1 Nostoc sp. | reverse complement strand
GAAACTAAGGTTAGGTTAGCTGTTGATCAGACGATGGGGAAAATAGATGAAATAATTGAGAGTAAAGCAGCTTGGTTAATTTCTCAGATTTTACCGCCTGGAACGCCTCTATTCATTGGCAACAGTATGCCTGTGCGGGATGTGGAATATTTCTGGAAGCCGAATAATTTAGGAGTGCGATCGCACTTTAACCGGGGTGCAAATGGCATAGATGGCACATTATCCACAGCTTTAGGAATTGCCCATCGCCAGCAAAGTAGTGTGATGTTAACGGGAGATTTAGCGCTGTTGCATGACACCAATGGTTTTTTAATCCGCAATAAGTTAGTTGGACATCTGACGATTGTGTTAATCAATAACAATGGCGGTGGCATTTTTGAAATGTTACCCATCGCCAAGTTTGACCCACCATTTGAAGAGTTTTTTGGTACTCCCCAGGATATTGATTTTGCTCAGTTGTGCGCTACTTATAATGTTCAGCATGAATTAATAACTTCTTGGCAACAGTTGCAGCAAAAATTAAACCCATTACCAGCTAAAGGGATTCGGGTTTTGGAGTTGCGGACAAATCGTAAAGCAGATGCAAAGTGGCGACAGGAAAATTTAAGAAAATTCGCGGCGGATATTACAATTTAATAATCTCATTAGATATTGTTGAATAGTGGGATGAAATATAACAATTAGGTAAAACTTGAACAATAGAATTTTTATATGTTAAGATATAATTGGTTCACAACTCAATATATATAATAAAAAAGGAGATAAATATGAACCATATTATTAATCAAGGACATAATCATGAACTATAAACAAAGTAGTATCAAAATGGCAACTGAAGGATCTCATGCAATGCGTGATCCAAAATCTAGTAAGACACTCAGAAGTTTGGGGGCTAGCGTTGTTTCTCAAGCATCTGGAAAGTCAAAAGCTAAGTCAAAAATGGTTCAAAAATTAAAAATTAGAAAAAGAAGAATATACTTTTTAAGCGATTTCTCCAATATTTGAAATTTAAAGAAAGGAATTTAATCATAAACCTATATTGACAAAGTTTTAATTTATTATTAGAAATGCTTGATGAGAAAAGACCCTAATTAGATAGGGTCTTTTTTTTATAGCGCACCAGTTTAGAATATTCATACTTATTTGCTCATAATAGTTTCAGCAAATCTTTCTGAAAAAAGAATTAAGCAAAACCACCATCCAATCTTGCTCTTAGGGCGCAAATATAAAGAATGGCTGGAACGACTCTTTTATAACTAGGGCCTGCCAATTGCCATACTGTGAATAATCCTGCACCTATCCAACCAACTGGCCCGATAATCAGAGCTATTGCACTTGACATTGTTGTGTAAGCAACAAATGGTAAAGTAACCCCTATTACTCCGGTAAGTGTACCCAATGTTGTTGAAGCCAGTAAGTAAATACCAAAACCAGACAATTTAGCGCCTGTCAAAGCAAGAAAAATACTAGCACTTCCTAATAACTCACCTCCTTTCTCAAATTGTGATGCTGTTTTTCGTAACTGCTGTTCCATCTCTCGCTTTTGTTCTGGTGTCATTTTCTCCAACATTGTTTCCATAACCTTCTGTGCAATTTTTATCTCCATTCCACTAGCAGATTCATATTTACTACATTTTATTTTTAACTTTTTAGCAGCCCGCCTAACTATTTTTTGATAACTTGGATGATCATCAAATATTTCATTAAATACATAGCTTGCAGGATCTTGACTCTTCTCGCATAGACGATCAACAATAGAATCGGCTGTTGGTTGTGATGCCTTAAGAATCTCTGCCAATGCTTTCCTCTCCTCAAATGAGGCACGATTTAGTAAATTTTTAAGGTCATCCATATATTTAAATCCCTTTACTAAGAAAACAAATCCTAATAATAGTATTCCCAGTAATATTATTTTTATATCGATGAATTTAAAGAAAAACGAGAATCAAGCTGTGGCAACAAAACTAAGTGATGTAATGGAAAAAGTTCCACCACCACCCCAAGCAAAAATTCAAGCTCGTACTGAAAAGCTTATTGCTGAAAATATAAAGCTTCAAGATATCAAAAAAGCGAGAAACTTAACTTATAAATCTACTGTTTGATTTTGTAACCACCCTTCCAAGTCCGCGATCGCAGCTAGCAGACTGGGGCATTGCAAAAAAAATGTAGAATAGGTTCAAAGCTATGCCTACTCTACAAAATTTAATTATTTATTCACCCAAAGACCTTTCTATTGCCCTTCGGATATACTTTTGGTAGGAAATACCTTCTTTCTTAGATACAGCTTTAACTGTTTCTAGCATTTCCTCTGACACTCTTAGATTTACAGTTTTGTCTTTAGGCTGAAATTCAAAAGTAACGGGCTTAAAGTTGTCAGTATGAAGATAATCTGACAAATCTTCATCTAGTAAACTTTCTAATTCTTCATCAGTTTT
>JBGTMK010000455.1:0-11826 GCA_041743605.1 Nostoc sp. | reverse complement strand
CTTTGACTTGGCTGGTGGTGAATACACCAGCTGCGATCGCTTCTACCTCTGAGAATATCAAAGCTAAATCTGGCAACCCCGAAGGTTTCAATCCTGCGGTAATTCCCGCTGCTTGATACCCCCTTGGTGCTGTGATGCCACCTGTTATTTCTTGCCAATCTGCCATTATTCTTCCTTATAACTATTAGGTTAAATATAGCGATCCTAAATGAGTTGTGAAAATCGAGAGACTCAGATCCCCGACTTCTTTGAGAAGTCGGGGATCTTATTATTCACGAATGATTTAGGACTGCTATATGTCAATTTGTGCCTAGAAAAGTTCTGAGTACTGAGTTAGGAGTCAGGAGTTATTAGGTTTTCCATACTTCCCCTGCTTCCCAGTTTCTCAATCCCCAATCTCTTTTATTTGCTGATGGCAATAATAATGCACCAGTTGGCGATTGGCATAATTGTTTTTATCTTTCGTCATAAGAAAGGTAAAAGCAAAAAAGAAGAGCTACTTAGGTCGCTCTCTAGATCATCAAGGTGCATATAAATTACTGCACTCTTTCATTTATCGTCTAAGGTTTAATACTTATTAATTGAGATTATTTCTAATAATTTTATAAGGCTATCCGTAGATACCACAAAAATAAAATAAAAAAGAGAGCTACTTAGGCAGCTCTCCAGATCATCAGGGTGCATCTACTTACCACAGCATAGCATTTTACGTATGCGGGTTGTCACCAGCTTTTGTATGAAGATTCTGTAAAGAAGCACCGCGAAAACACTTACTTGGGAATTGGGTACAGGTGAAAAACCTACTGCAACTTCCCTATGCACTCCTCATCCAGCAATGTTCTGTCTTATTAGTTACGATGGGTGAATAAGTTCGTAGTAAGGACTTTAGTCCTAGATTTTTAAACACTGAAGTGCTTACTACAAACTCATCATATTTAACTAAGTTTGGGGGTTTAAGTCCCCTGGATCTACAGGCATAACGTTTTGATGCCTAAGCTAAATCCCCGTCACAAAACGTAATTACGAATTGCGCCTTGCGGTACTAGGCATTCAGTTTCTTCTCGACCAATTCGTTAGTCAGCTTAGGATCAGCACGTTTGCCTGTCTTTTTCAGAACTTGTCCAACAAAGAAGCCTTTGAGGTTGGTGTTACCGTTGCGATACTTTTCTAGTTCTTTGGAATTGGCGGCTATAACTTCATCAACGATGGGTTCTAGTACACTAGGATCGGTGATTAACTCTTGACCTGCAAAGGCTTTCTCAGGAGAAACACCACTGAGCAAATCTGGCAGCTTTTCTTTAGCTTGAGCATTACTAATTTTGCCCGTTTCAATGCGAGTGATGATATCTGCTAAATTGATAGGAGTCAGGGCAATTTCAGCAATACTGAGTTTTTGCTTATTGAGGTGGGCTGCAATATCTTGAGTAATCCAGTTAGCAGCAGCTTTAGGATTTGCTCCAGATGCGATCGCAGTTTCAAAATATTCGGCTACTGGACGATCTTCTGTCAATACTCGCGCATCGTAAGTCGAAAGCCCCAACTCACTTTCATAATGATGGCGTTTTTGGGCTGGTAGTTCTGGTAATTCGCTACGCCATTGCTCTAATTGTTCATTTGACACCTCAATTGGTGCTAAATCTGGTTCGGGGAAGTAGCGGTAATCGCTAGAACCTTCCTTCACTCGCATACTACTTGTGCGTTGAGCGCCTTCTTCCCACAGCCGAGTTTCTTGGATAATGCGATCACCTGCAACGATTGCGGCAATTTGGCGCTCAATTTCGTAATCAATTGCTCGTTGGATGGCGCTGAAGGAGTTCATGTTTTTAATTTCTACCTTCGTGCCAAACTCCTTTCGTCCCACCGGGCGCACAGAAATATTGACATCGCAACGCAGAGATCCTTCTTGCATATTACCGTCACTCACACCGAGATAGCGCACAATCCGGCGCAACTCTTCGGCATATTCAGCAGCTTCTAGTCCAGAACGCAAATCCGGCTCCGAGACAATTTCTACTAACGGTATACCTGCGCGATTGTAGTCTACCAGAGAATAGGAAGAACCAGAGAGGCGATCGCTACCTGCGTGTACCAATTTCCCAGCATCTTCTTCCATGTGCAGACGGGTGATTCCAATGCGTTTGCGAGTGGGATTCCCTTCAGTATCTACCAACTCAATTTCTAACCAACCATGTTCTGCGATCGGTAAATCGTATTGAGAAATTTGGTAATTTTTGGGTAAATCTGGATAAAAATACTGTTTCCGGTCAAATTTGCTGTATTTAGCGATTTGACAATTAAGTGCCAAACCAGCTTTGACAGCGTATTCTAATACTTTTTCATTGAGTACTGGTAAAACCCCAGGTAAACCCATACAAACTGGGTCAATGTTAGTATTTGGGCTAGCACCAAATGCCGTAGAGCTATTAGAAAAAATTTTGGTGTTGGTACTCAGCTGACAATGAGTTTCTAGACCAATAATCGCTTCATACTCAGTTTTTACAGTCGTAGCAATCGTCATAATACACTATTTTGGCATAATCCTTCTTAGGGTACTATTGTAGCGGCGTATTGAGTTGTGCTGAAGACGGTTATCTGGGTGAGCAGTTTTTTAGTTTGCCTATTTATTTATAAACACGGCGTTGACGAAAATACAGCCGTTTCTCTAAGCTATTAACGAACTTTGGGGGCCAAAACTGTATGAATAAAAAATGGGTAAATATCATCAAAGTCAACACCCTAGGCGTTAGCCCATTGCGAATTGTTTTAAAGAAGGCAGTCCCAATGAAACGAGTTTCATTGGGATACCTTTAGCAAGAACTGCCCTCTGCCTCTTCTGATAATAGAAAGCTATCTTAGAAGGACGGGGCAAGATCCTATTAATTTCGGTCAATCCGCCCACTGTTTTGCCCAAGCAAGAGTTTGATGCACTTGCTCAATTGTTGGGGCTTCGCAGTACAGGCGTAAAACTGGCTCAGTACCGCTAAACCTAATCATTAACCAGCTTTTATCAGCTAGGCGATATTTGTAGCCGTCAATTGTTTGGCAATCAATCACTGCTTTACCTGCAATTTCTGTTAAGGGTTGGTTTTGCAGTTGTTGCAAAAGACGCGATCGCACTTCCATACTTGCTAAGGGTAAATCAATGCGATCGTAAGCTGAGGTAAACCCTGTTTGTTTCTGCAAGTGCCGATAATACTCACCTAAATCCAAACCAGATTCTACAATTGCCTCTAATACGTACAATGCTGACAGCAGGGCATCGCGTTCGGGAATATGACTGCCATAGCCAATTCCTCCCGACTCTTCGCCACCCAGCAACACTTTTGCTGCTAACATTCTGTCAGCAATATATTTATAACCAACCGCTGTCTCAAATACTGAGAGGTTATGTAGTGCTGCCACAAGGGGCATCAAGTCGGAACCACTAACAGTTTTGACTATTTCACCAGTAAAACCGCGCCGCAGGGTTAAGTGGTCGATTAATATCGGGATTAATACTTGGGAACTTAGGAAGTTGGCTTCTCCATCTACTGCTGCAATGCGATCGCAGTCTCCATCAAATACCAACCCCACAGTTAAACCTGATTTATCGGTTTCTCTGTGAGTCTTGATGACTTCAAATAGCTTTGAAAGGTATTTAGGTAAGGGTTCCGGCGCACCGCCACCAAATAGGGGATCGCGATCGCTGTTGATTTCTTTGACTTGATTTCCTAGTAGTCTCGCCAATCCAGTAGCAGCAGCGCCATGCATGACATCGGCAAATAATGTCAATTTACCAGATGCGATCGCTTCTCGGAGTTTGGCAATATCAACTTTACGTTCTAGTGCTTGGGTATAACTGGGCCAAGGATCGAATTTCTCTTGCTTACCTGGGGTAGCTGCTAGTGGTACTCCCACCGACAACTGCTCTTCGATCTCTTTTGTGACTTCTGGCGGTACCGATCCACCAAAATAACCCTTGACTTTTAAACCCAAATATTTACCAGGATTATGGCTGGCTGTAATTACTAGTGCCCCTAAAGCATTGAGTTCTTTTGCCGCCCAACTATAAGCTGGGGTTGGGGCATAGCTCTCGCTCAGTAGCACATCAAAACCGACAGCGGTGACAGTATCGGCAACAGCACGAGCAAAGTCTTCAGCCATGAATCGGCGATCGTAACCGACAATTATTGTCCGGCTACCCACCGTAGAAAAATATGTATTATATAATACTTTTGCGGCGACTGGCGCGACCAGGGCTAGGCGTTCAAAGGTGAACTCGTCACCAATAACGCCCCGCCAGCCGTCTGTACCAAACTTGATTGAGTTAGCTACAACTGGCATCTAGGTATCCTAACTGTCTACTTGAGGATTCTAGCATTTATACAGTGTGCAGAGTAAAAAAAGAATCTAGTAAAAATATCTACTAATATTAGGCTGTTTCAAGACAAAATTTAGCAAATTTGCGTGTGCATTGTAGAGGTGCGATTGTTTTGAACCTTGGAAAATAAATCATAAATCTGATTCTCCCTTCACACATTAACCAAGGTTTTTGTCAAGACTGTTTTTAGATTCACTTACTCTTACTTTAAATTCGCGATTAATACCATACTTAATACTTTGACGCTCCCACGGCTTAAAGCCGTGGGATTCTTGTTTCATTCAGCCGACTTACGTAATAATTAGAGCAATTTAATGTAGTTGATTTTTCATATACAGTGTATTAATATCTGACATTATTAACGCAGAAAACGATTTTACTCGAACTGAAGGTAATCGATCCCAAGCTATTTTGGATTACAACCGCGCTTTAGCTCAATTACAACGAACTGTCACTTCCAGACGAATACGCTAAGTTAGCTGATTCAAAAAATGAAAAGTAGCTAACTATCTATTTCGTTGAGATTGATATATTTAATTTTGAATCAGAACAGTGAAAAAATTAGAAAATATGAAAGCATAATTTTGGATTTTAAGATAAGACTATCCGATTTTTCAACATTCAGACAACAGAAGGTCAAAAGGGATTAACTAATCAACAGTTAGTCAAAATTTGTTTGTAAATTACCAGAATAACTCAACTGGGATTGCCCTGATGATTTGCTATTATGAGCGATCGCTCCACCTACACAAATCTCTTTTTATATATAAACATTAATAATCCTTAATAGTTAATACTATTAAGGATTGTTAACATGAGCAAAAACTGCTCACAAACCTGATTGTTCCTTAAAAATCATCGAGAAACTGACTAAGGCGACTGATTACGGGGTCAACCTCTTGAGGAGGGGTAGCAACAGTATAAGAAGTATTATTTACTACTTCTAATTGAGTTGGAGACGGAATGAATGATCGATCATTGACTATGAGCGCCAGTTGTGCAACTTGTTGAGAAAGTTGCAGTAGATGATGTTCCATCGCCTCCAAACGATTAGATCCCTTGGCAAAAAAACGTTCCTCAAGTCCAGCCACTTGACGTTGCAGTTCACCGATTTGTTGATCAATCGGTGTTGTTGCTGCTGTTTGTGGAGCAGGTTGTACAGATTCCGGTACACATAAAGATTGCCACAAGGCTTCTTTACAGAGATCGCTGAAAGTCTTGTCTGGTTGTTTTTCCAAATAACTTTCTACTTGCGCTAACAAGCTTTCATCAGCAAGCTCTGGGTTGAACGTGACGGATTTAACTACCTTTTTTGACCATTGGAACATCAGCTTTATGCCCTAGCAGCGCGATTGGAGGATAATTGTGCCTCTCCATAAATATACTGCCCCAAAGCATTCGCCTGACGGGAAGGTGCTGCTAAATGAGCATTAATCTTTGCTTCCTTGAGCAGACGTTGAACGTCGTCCCAGAAGAACTCACCACCGCCGCCAGTAAGAATCACATCGGTGACGCGTTCTGGCAACCAGGCTAGCACACGGCTACAGATTTCGCGCGAAAACATTTCCGTAAGGTTAGGAAGGAAATCGTCTAGGTTGGTGGGCTTGCTAGCGCCTTTAGGACGGTAATAGCGTTCACCTCTGGGTTTGTTCACAGCGGAAATCAGTGCCAGAGATTGACTATCTGCTCCCTCGATTTCGGCAGACACCAATTCATAAAACTTATTCATCCCGAAGTCTTCGCTCTTAGAAGCACCTCTGGCAAAACGGAAGTTATCTACCATCAAAAGATCGACGGTTTGGTGTCCAATATCGACGATCGCCACCGATATTTTTGTAAAATCGGGGCTACCAGGACTTTTCTTCGGTTGAGCTTCAGACCACAGCAAGCTGCCGTAACCTTCTGGCATCACCCATACCTTATTGACGTTCAGCGACACAGATTCGCCTCGGAAGTTCAACACATGAGGGCCACCTACTTGGCTAATCAACTGTGCTTTTTCCTTTTCAAATTGCTCCAAGGAAAGAAAAGGCAGACCCAGTACTACTGAGATATCATCTCTGAGTTTAAAGTAGCCAGCACTTGCTAACACTTTTACCAGTGCAGCCTCTACTTTAGATTGCCCAACTCCTAGATTCGCCCCAAAATCGGCTGCTAGTTGACCAACAGCATATCCATTTCCTTGATACTCCAGCCACAAATCCATTAAGGGGTCAGTAGCCCTGGCTTCAAAAACACCACCGCGTACTTGCTCTATTGACATCTGCTTGACGTTGGCCGGTACGAACACCACATTACCGGGTTCGCGACTCACACAGGTTTTTGTGGAAGTTCTGCCTAAATCAACACTAAGAATGGTTTTCCCTGGAACACCGCCTGTCTTAGGAGGATTATTAACAGCATTGATGGGAGTCGATGCCGACACTCTATTCATCGGTATAGCAGCGGCATTGATAGGGGTAGCGGCGGAAGGTTGGTCTGTCATGAAAGCTCCTAGTTCAAATTTAACTGTAAAAAGTTGTCATGCTCATCTTACAAAAATGCGAGCAACCAGAAATTCTAGGTTGCGTCAAGTGTAGCTAGAAATACGTCAAAAATGAATTCCGGCGATATCTCCGATAAGCTCATGCCAACGCATATCTAGTATTATTTGGCATAGTGTAGGCGAATTTTGGCCAGATGTAACCCCTGCTTTCACTGCTTTCAAACCAAAAGCGTCCGTGTTTTATCTTCTAGTACGTCTTAACTGGCGCTTGAATATCCAGAAAACAAATGCTAGAACCAAACCCCCAAGTACGATTTTGGATACAGGAGCAAGGTAGTTGTCCACAAGTTCATACTGACTACCCAATATGTATCCTGAGTATGTTAGCAGACCCACCCAAGCTGCGCTACCGAATGTTGTGTAAACCAAAAATGGTAGCAAGGGCATATTGCTCATCCCTGCGGGAACAGAAATCAAGGTGCGGATTCCCGGTACAAGGCGACCAATTAATACTGCTGTTCGACCTTTTCGGTTAAACCACTCTTTAGCCTTGGTGATATCTTTACTAGATATAGCCAGCCATTTGCCATGCTTGTCAGCCCAAGCTTTCAAACGGGTTTCACCCAAAAACTTACCTGGATAATACCAAATCAGTGCGCCCAATACAGAACCCAAAAGTCCTGCGAAAAACACACCAATGATATTTAGCTTTGCCCCTCCTGGTTGATATGGACTTGCTGTAAATCCAGCTAGTGGCATGATCAATTCCGAAGGAATGGGGGGAAACAGGTTCTCTAGGAACATGAGTAGGGCGATTCCCCAGTAGCCAAAATAGTTGATAGTATTAGTTATCCATTCAAGCATTGAGTCAATTCCTGAAATAGCTGGACTATAAAGAAAGTTGGCATGGCAACAGAGTAAGACGAGTGGAAGCTAATGGTCTGTCCCATTAGTTCTGAAGGGTTATAAAAGTTTGTAGTAAGGACTTTAGTCCTGGATTTTTAAGCACAAAGCGTGCTTACTACAAACCTTGCAAAATTAATGGGACAGACCACTAGGTTTTGTTTTCTAATTTTTTAGATCCCCCTTAGTCGCTTTTTTTAATCAGGACTTGGGAGGATCTAAAGATTTGATGACAAATTTAAAAATATACTCTAAGGTTTTCTTCTGAGGTTGCGGCTGTGAGAGAGTAGGGAGAAAATTTTACCTCCCCCTCGTTCCCCTCATTCCCTCTTCTTCTAGACTGTCGGGGTCAATGATTGTACTCTTGGTTCCGATTGCCAGTCTAGGGGATTCCAAACTCGATCTTCTAGCGCCATCTGCTCAATTAAACTTGCCAGTCTCAAGGCTTTGAGAGCTTGTTCACCACCTACTGATGGTTGATTGCCACCATGTACACAGTTGACAAAATGTTCTAATTCTGCACTAAGTGGTTGAATGTTGCTGGTGTAGACTTTTTCAATTACACCATCTTGTCTATAAAGTACTTGTCGGTGGTCGGTGAGAGAATTGGCAGGCGTTTGTCGGTGAATCAAAATTTCATTCTTGAGAAAATCTGCCTCAGTGAATGAATTTTTGCAATGGGCAACAATCCGGCGAATTTTTCGGTGGGTAACTTTACTGGCAGTCAGAGTAGCAACAATACCATTGGCAAACCCCAAGGTGGCGGTTACATAATCTAAATAACCAGAGTCTAGGGAGCGAGTACCGCTAGCAGTCAATTTTGTTACTGGGGAAGCAGCTAATTCCAGAAGCAGGTCGATGTCATGGATCATTAAATCCAGCACAACTGAAACATCGTTTGCCCGATCTGAGTAAGGACTCATTCTGTGGGCTTCTAGCGCCAGCAATTCTTCTGTTTTTAGAACTTGGCTCAGTTCTTTAAAAGCTGGGTTGAAACGCTCAATATGACCTACTTGCAGGATACATCCAGACTCAGCGGCGGCATTTACTAAAGACTCTGCTTCAGAAATACTGGCTGCGATCGGTTTTTCAATTAAAACATGAATGCCCGCTAACAGACAGTTGATACCCACGGCATAGTGCAGACGGGTGGGAACAGCTACACAAACTGCTTCCACAAGGGGTAGCAGGTCACAGTAATCTTCAAAAAAACGCACCTTGTACTTGCTGGCAGTTTCTAATCCCCGCTCGACGTTAATATCTGCCACTCCGACTAGTTCAACATCTTTCATTGAACTCAGCACGCGAGTGTGGTGTTGTCCCATGTTACCCACTCCAATCACGCCTATGCGGATCGGTCGTGGCTGGTTGCGCTGTATGTATGGATTCGATTCTGCCACTGACATGCTATTTTGCACTATTATTCTCTCCTCAACCACCAAATTTAGAGACGCTACGGCCGTTGGCGTTTATACTCGAAAGCCAGTTACGATCCGTCTAAAACCATCCAGATGGTAACATAGAGCCTATGTTTATGAAGAATTTCAAAGTTTGCGATCAGTTCCCGTAATCTAAATATCTTTTGTATAGATAGTTCGGGTTTAGTTTGGATTTTGCACTTTCTACAAAGAATATATGTCTTTTATTAATTTTCAAAAATTTAGTAAGACCTAAGTATAAATTCTCCTTGGCATTGCTTTCTGGCATCTTGTTAAGGTTTGATGTGGTGATTTGAAATCCAAAATTTGCAATCGAGATGAAAGCTGTAATTCTGCTATCTGGGGGATTGGACTCTTCCACAATTCTGTATAAAGCTAAGGCCGATGGCTGTGAATGTCATGCTATTTCCTTTGATTACCAGCAACGACACCGACGAGAGTTACAGTCAGCCCTTACTGTTGGTCAAAAGGCTGCGATCGCAAAACATCAGGTAGTTAATTTTGATTTACGACAATGGGGTGGTTCAGCACTTACCGACGACGCCATTGATTTACCCCAGGAGCGATCGCTAGATGAAATGTCTCAAAATATCCCTGTCACTTATGTTCCGGCTCGTAATACCATCTTTTTAAGCTTTGCTCTGGGTTACGCCGAAGCGATCGCAGCAGAGCGTGTCTATATTGGTGTCAACGCCTTAGATTACTCAGGATATCCTGACTGTCGCCCCGATTATATCCAGGCAATGCAGGAAGTTTTTCGCCTGGGAACCAAACAAGGGCGTGAGGGACAACCAATTAATATTGTTGCACCCCTAATAAATTTGAAAAAAACTGAAATCATCCAACTGGGGAACCAATTAGGAGTTCCTTGGGAGCTAACTTGGTCTTGCTATGCCGGTGGTGATGTCGCCTGTGGCGTGTGTGATTCTTGTCGCTTGCGGCTAGCAGCTTTTGCCGAATTGGGACTTGTTGATCCAGTGGCGTATGCTTCTTGAGTGAGGAGTGAGGAGTTAAGAGTTAAAATCCAATACGCTTGGGTTAAGGGCTAATAGTACAAAATTGTGGGTTTTCGAGACGCGATAAATCGCCGTCTCTACAAGTGTTTTGGTCTTATCTGAGTGAACTGTATTTAAAATCCATAACTCCTCACTCTTAACTCTCAACTCCTAACTCTTCTAACCGTCGCAGTTGAATTTGATGCAGTCGTGGGCCAACAATTGATACCACAGTGAATTCGATATTTTCATAACAGAAGGTTTCGCCTTTAACAGGAATTTTCTGTAACTGATACAGCAAAAAGCCCCCTAGTGTCTGATATTCTCTTGTCACGGGTAAATCGAGATGCAAAACTTCGTTGAGGTCTTCGAGGTTGATTTGTGCTTGCACCAAAAATTTCTGCTCATCTAACATTTGAATCAGTAAGTCGTCGCTGCTTTCAGATTCGCCGGCGTCGCCAATGATTTCGGCAATCACATCTTTGATTGTCACTAGTCCCACAGTACCGCCAAATTCATTTACTACCATGACCATAGCGGGTTTCTCTTGCTGCATCATGGGCAAAAGTTCACTCAAGGGCGTATGTTCCAGAACATACCGGGCGGGACGCATCCAAGGTTGAATTTGTGTCTCTAAACTTAGGTTTCCTACAGCCAAAGGTTGTGCCAAATCTTTAAAATAAACAATGCCGCGAACATCGTCTAAAGATTCACCAATCACGGGATAGCGTGAGTAACCAGTAGAAGCCATTTCCTTAAGTAATGTCTGGAAGGTAGCATCTTTTGGCAGGGCGATAATACTGGTGCGCGGGATCATCACATCTTGGGCCATGACATCCCCAAACTCAAAGACATTATTGAGCAGTTCTCGCTCTGCACGCTGTAAACCAGTAGATCCCCATTCTGTAGAAATAATCAGTTGCAATTCTTCGGGGGTTACAGGTGGTCGCCAACCTTGACCTGTGTATTGGATGCCAAAAATTCGTAATAAAAAACGAGTTGATTGGTTGAGAATCCAAATGAAGGGGCTAAAAAAACGCACGATCGCTTTTACCGAAGGCCCCAAAAACCTCGCTAGCTGTTCTGAGTACAGCATGGCTAAGGATTTAGGACATAGTTCTCCGATCACAATTTGCAAATAGGCAATTAAGAAAAAGGCAATGGGAATTGATAAGGAATGGGACAGGAAGGTAGTCATCCCACTAGGTAAAGGCCAGGATTTAAACCATGCATTCACCAGCACGACAATCGTACTTTCGCCAATCCATCCCAGTGCCAAACTAGAGAGGGTAATGCCTAACTGAGTGGTAGATAGCAGTCGGTCAATACTGCGTTGTAGCATTTCCACTGCGATCGCTGGAATATCCCCAGCCTTAACTAGCTGGTGAATACGCGATCGCCGCACGCTCACCATCGAAAACTCCGCCGTCACAAAAAAGGCATTTATGGCAATCAGTAGTAGCACTGACAATAACCGTAGCGCCACATCTGTCCAAATTAAATTAGGAAAACCAATCACCACCAAAGCTCGTGTAAAACTCACGCCCTCCATTTAGGGGAATGGGGAGTTAGGAAGGGAATAGGGTACAGCTTACAGGGTACAGATTATTCCCTATCACCTGTCACCTATCACCTGTCACCTAT
>JBGTMK010000454.1:0-10097 GCA_041743605.1 Nostoc sp. | reverse complement strand
CAGGAGTGGGAAGAACAGAAACTTCTTCTCTCTACTGCTAGTCAGACGGAGAGACAGGGTACGGTCAATTACCCGTATGTGACAGATCCTTGTGGTCTAGTTGCAAGCTACATCCCCTTGTGGGTGGGGCATTTGACTATTTAAACTCTTCCAGTTGATCCACACGTAACCAAACGTTTGGTGTTGGCACTTTCCCGAACTTAATCAGGGCGTAATCACCTTTGACATCTACAATTTCGCCCTTGGTTTCAAACAAATAAGAAGGAAAGCGACTATCACTGGCTTTTGCCTCCAGACTGTTTTCCAGTTTTTCGCGGATAGCGCGAACCATATCTCCCTTTTTGACTGCCATGAGTTCCTCTCTCAAATTTGTAACTGGTTTTCTCTATCTGCATTTTAAGAGAGTTCCAAGTTAGAAGTAAAAACTCCTAACTTACTTCTAATGCACTATTTTAAGCTTGCCTCTTGTGGGATGGGCGTCTCGCCATTGGTGTCAACTTAACGCAAAAACTATGTCCCGCAAGGAACTGAAGTTCCAAGAATCATAGCGAAAGTCATCTGAAGATGACTAGATATCCTCAAAAATATTCAGTCTACTTCAGTAGACTTTAGCTATGAGCCAGAGAATTCATTCTCTGGCGGGTTATGAAGCCCGCAGCGAAGCTATTTCTAGCTTAAGTTGACACCAATGGCATCTCGCCCGTCCGTGCGGGCAAGATGCCCACACTACAAGAAGAAAAATCTATTGCAACATTTTAGTCTTGCCACGCCACTACACTAACTCCTAACTCCCCGTAGCGTTTGACACTGGGGGCAAAAGTGACTAGATCGCCCCGCTAACCTAATTCGTTGAATTGCTGTACTACAAACTCGACAAGGTTCTCCAGCGCGGTTATAAACCCAGGCAACACCACCATAGTTGCCATTAGTACCTTTAACGCTTAAAAAATTACTAAAAGTTGTACCACCAGCCTCAATGCTGGTTTCTAACACTTGAATGATGGCTGTTCGCAAAGGCTCAATTTGCTTTAGCTGCAAATCAATACACAAAGTTTCAGGTAAAATTCCACTCTTAAATAATGCTTCGTCAGCATAAATATTACCTAATCCCGCCACCACCGATTGATCTAGGAGGGCAGTTTTAATTGGACGGCGACGGTTTTGCAGTTTGAGAGCTAAATATTCGACAGTAAATTCGGGTGAAAATGGATCTGCTGCCAGCTTTGCTAAACCAGTCATAATACTTTCTACAGCAAGACCAGGCGGAACCCACCACATTTTCCCGAAGGTACGCTGATCAACAAAGCGCAATTCCTGGTGTTCCCCAAAGAATAATCTAACTCGCGTGTGCTTATGTAATGGTTCATCTCGATGCAGCCATAGGAGTTGACCGGTCATTCGCAGATGAACCCCTAGCCAGCCGGTTGATGAAGGGGAAGATGAGGAGAGTTCGGCGAGGAGATACTTGCCGCGACGATGCCAAGTAGCAATGGCATTCTTTTTAATTCCATCAACAAACTCACCGACAGAAAACGGGTAGGCGATGGTGCGATCGAGCAACACATCTCCACCCGTGATTTCTTGGTTGAGGGTCAATTGATTTAGACCTCTTCGGACTGTTTCAACTTCAGGCAGTTCAGGCATTCAAGCTGATTAAGCAGGCAATTTTGATGTATTTGAGGGATTGAGGAAGAAGAGATGGGGTAGTAACTTACATAGCCGTAGATGGCTCGTATTACTACCCAAAAGAAACCGTAAATACCCGCAGGGCGGCTCTCATAGATTAGGGTAGGCTAGGATGAAGAATGAATGAACTGAAAGTTTCAGATTTCATACTTCAGACTTAAGACTACCCTTCATCATCGCATCAAACAAGCCCCTTGTAGCTTTGCTGCTATTTTTTCGGTGCTTTAGCCTTTGGTGCTTCAACCTCGACTAATTCATCCTGGGCAAAGTTGTTGGTATTGATACCAGAGTAATTGACCTTTTCAAAGCGGACAATTACAGGGTATTTGATGCCGCTTTGGTCAATGGAAGCCACAGTTCCAAGATCCTGAAACCAGTAGGATTCAGGGCGGAGAATACGTACTTTAGAACCACGTTGAACCATGATTATTTTCCCTTTTAGTTATCAATCGCCAATCTAGAGGGCTAATTGATTTCACTCTACAACCTGAAGGTCGTTGCTAGAGTCTTTGTTAAGTTATTTGTCTGAATTGGGGATTGGGAATTGGGCATTGGGCATGGGGCATGGGGCATAGGGCATTGAATATTAGTTATTATTTCTCCCTTATCTCCCTACTCCCTACTCCCTACTCCCTACTCCCTACTCCCTACTCCCTACCCAAAGTTTAAAAATGTATTAGACCCTACTTGACAAGGTACACGTTATAGCTTACCTTCATTCGCAAATAGTATTTTGGTACATACTTATGTTTTACTCAATATGAACACACTACCCTCGTTACCTCTGCCGATCCGCAGATCGTTATCTATATAAGTGATATCTAACCAGCCTTGCTGTCTATCACTCTTTATTGCAAAATCAATTCCGGGAAATTTTCTACCTTCTTCAATTTGTTGGATAAAAGTTACCGGAGAATTGTATTCTATTAAACGTTGTAGGCCGATAATAGACCGCTCAAATTTCACTTGGACACGCCGATCTGAAACTGGCTCAAATTTAGCAGCAACGCTGACTAATCCTTCCAAATAAGGTAAGCCATAAATCTCAGCTATGTTGTAAACACTGGTAGTCTCTACCCGGATACACTGATAGATTTGACCTAGTTTGCACAAAGGTAGACGATCTAAGTTTAAAAGAGCCTTGCTAGTGGTGTATAGTAATCGCCAATTGCCATCTAGCAAATTACTAGCTTCCACCGGACGGGGTGTAGGATTAAAGTCTTCTAAATTAGCGATCGCTGCTAAGATAGCCTGTTTCTGAGTTTGGGTCGCTAGTAGACCGCGATTTGTACCAGCGATCGCATCGATAAGAGCCGCTTTTCCCATCATCACCTGTCACCTCTAAAATCAGTCACTTTCCATCAGCATAAACAAGATATTAAAGGACATATATGTAGAGCCATAAAAATTACTAAGAACCGCTTGACTAAGCCTTATGCTTATTAAATAAAAAAATTTCTATCTGAGTGCGGATTTATCAACTAAAGGGTTGAAAAGATAACTAAATTAATCCGTGTCAAGTGATAGACTCTAAATGTCAACTTACGTAAACCTTTTCTTGTCCTCACTCGATATGTTGAACTCTCCATTACGTGAAGTAGCCCGTAACCAACGAGCCGATGTCATCCCCCTAAAGCCAGAGTCCTCTTTGTTGGACTGGTTGAAAACCAACGGCCGAATTATCGCGCGTGACGTTCACGAACCGGATTTTCGAGATAACGAAGAAGGAATAGATTCTCTAATGGGTGTAGATGATGGAATTGGCTACGACCTCGATGATGATGATGATATAGGAATCGCTGAGGATTAGCCTTTTCAGGTTAGGGACTTGGTGGTATCCCTAGTTCCTGGTATTCAATTTTATTAAGTGTGGAGTGAAGGGAAACTTCTGTGGACGCTAAATTATCTCCTGAGCAAGGATTAAATATTTCTGGAATCGCTCTAGCCTCTTTATTAGCCGTCGGGCTAGGTACAACAGCATTTTTCTTGGATTCGATGGCCAATCGGCTACCCTGGCAAAGTATGTCGCTAACTCTGCCACTACTTTTGTGTGCTATGGGTTCAGGTGTAGTGGGCTATTGGGTAATACCCCTACTTCAAGCACTCAAAACTGGACAAATAATTCGTGAAGATGGGCCCCAAGCTCATCTAAAAAAGGCAGGTACGCCAACAATGGGAGGTATATTTTTTATACCTGTATCTGTGCTGCTTGCCTGTATATTGTCTAGCTTTTCTAAAGAGGTGCTTGCAGTTTCGGCTTTGACAATCAGCTATGGATTGATTGGTTGGCTCGACGATTGGCAAATTCTCCGCCGTAAATCAAATAAAGGTATATCTCCCCGGACAAAACTAGCTTTGCAGGTGAGTTTTGCCGCAGTGTTTTGTCTATGGCTGATGTTTAATCAACCTTCTAATATTACAAATATTGCTTTGCCTTGGGTGAGCTTCACACTACCTTTAGGATTCCTATTTTGGCCTTTAGCAGGTTTTGTACTAGTTGCAGAAAGTAATGCAACTAATTTAACAGATGGTATTGATGGCTTGGCAGCAGGAACAGTTGCGATCGCACTTTTGGCATTAGGTGCTATAGTCGCACCAACAGCACCAGGATTGATGGTTTTCTGTGCTGCTTTAAGTGGTGGCTGCTTAGGTTTCTTAGCCCATAATCGGAACCCAGCCCGCGTTTTTATGGGAGATACTGGTTCCCTTGCACTGGGAGGAGCTTTAGCTGCTGTAGCACTATTGACAAATACCTTAGTAGCTCTGTTCATTCTCAGTGGTATCTTCTTCGTAGAAACCCTTTCGGTGATGGCACAGGTAAGTTATTACAAAGCCACGAAGGGCCCCGATGGCAAAGGCAAACGCCTCTTCAAAATGGCACCTTTACACCATCATTTAGAACTTACTGGCTGGTCAGAATTGCAAGTGGTTGGAGTATTTTATATAATCGCCGCTATCTTGGCTAGCATCTGTTTAGCGTTCGCTCCATTCTAAATCTTTTAAAAAACTGCTTGAATATCAAATTACAACTCCCAACTCTTCAGGGAGTTGTTTTTTTATGTTTAAATACGCGTTACAAAACTGTACTTCCGACTTTAGACTTCTTTAATTAAAGATATTTACATACTCTGTAACCCGATTTTTCCCTGTTCGCTTTGCCTCAAGCATCGCTTGATTTGCTCGATACAGCAAATCCTTAACCGTAATCCCTGGTTCTGATACAGCTATTCCAAAAGAAGCGGTGATGTTTTCGAGGATCTGATCGCCGTCCTTCAATTGCATTTGTTCAATATCTAGCCTTAATTGTTCTACTCGCTTCCTGAGCGTTTCCAGTGTCATATTAGGCATCACAATGACAAATTCTTCACCACCCCATCTGCAAGGAATATCAAAAGAGCGAATAGATTTTAAAAGTAACCTTGCTAATCCTTGGAGAACAATGTTGGCAGTTACGTGCCCATAGCGCGAGTTGTAAGATTTGAAGTTATCGATATCAAGGAAAATAATACTAAGAGGTTTTCCCGACCGTTCAGCTTCCGCTAGCCTTTGTTCTGTTATGCTTTGCATATAGCTTTGATTGAATAGTTGGGTCATCCCATCCCGCAAGCTATCATGAGTTAGACGTTGTTTTATCGATAGATTATTCAGTGCAATGCCTAATGTTCTAGCAATAATCTCAGTAATTTGTTGATTTTCTGGACTGATTTCTTCAAGTGCATCTATGTGTAAGATCCCAACTACTTCGCCTTGTGCAAACAATGGAACACATAAATGTGTGCCGCTAACAGGCTGTATTAAGTGACTGCATATTAGTCCTGAATTACTAGGCGAGAAAAGATTTAATTTTCCTCTCCGCAATGCCCAACAATCAGATAGTGAAAATATTTCTTTACTGCTTCTTTTAGCTCCCCAAAAACTATTCATCTGAACATAATTCTTGGAGTTAGCAATTCTATAGATAGAACCACTCATATTAGGAAAGAGCTTAGAACAAGTTAAAGCGACCACTTGATACACTTCATCTTCAGACTCGCAGGAATAAAGCATATCCGTCATATCTGAGAGATATATAAGTTCTCGTTTTTTTGCCTCTAATTCCAGTGTTTTTTCTTCTAGCTGCTGATTTAGGTCAGTGAGCGATCGCTGTGCTTCTATGGATTCTGTAATATCGATACTAATCCCACCGATACGGTAAGCGCCCGTTGCGTAATCGGTAAACGGAAATTTAAACGATAGCCAGTAGCACGGCTGATCGTTATCAGATATCTTTACCTCTTCAATCAGCTTCAAAGGGCGTACACTCTTCAAAACGACTTGATCGTTTTCCATTACCCGCCGCCCCTCTTGTGGATCTGGCAAGAATTCACTATCGGTTTTCCCCAACCATTCTTGGGGATCTACCGAAAATCTTGACTGTATTTCCTGGTTGTAGTAAAGCAGTCTAGATTGCTCATCTTTGATATAGGCTCCAAAGGGGCCATGATCTAAAAATAGCTGTTGCATCTGCTGGCTGCGTTGAAGTTCGCGGGTATCTTCTTGAGATTTGGCGATCGCCTTGACAATTTGATAAGCGGTTGGTGTCAGGTAGAGTAAGGCAGACAAGGAAACAAACGCCATTACATCAAGTACGCCTAAGTGCAACAGCGACACTGCTGAATGCGGCTCAAAGATTGCCAGAAGGTGATGAAATCCGCAAAATAGCACGAATCCACCTGATAAGAAAAAAGCTAGCCAAAACTTAGAAGGGATAGTTGCCTTAGTTTTAGCAAAGAAAACCCCTATTACTATGGGGATACCAAAGTATGAAAATGCAGTGATGCCATGAGCAATTATGCAATTCCAGTAAATAGGCTCCATTACTAACCTGATATTAAAATTTCATCCGTCTCACTATAATTCTGGGTAGTCTCAGGATGTAAGTGTAGAAAGGATGATTTCAGTAATTTGTGGCTGAGTTTTATGGTAGCCCTCTGAAAGGCTGCTCATTTCACACCCTTACAAACCTGACTTACCAAGTGAGTGATTTCGGGCAAAATCAGTTTTTCCATCGCCAGTCGTACAGCATTGCTAGAACCAGGAAGCGAGAAGATTAATTTCTCTTGATAAACACCAGCGACAGCGCGAGAAGCGATCGCCCGCGAACCAATTTCTTGATAACTTAAAAAACGAAATAACTCACCAAATCCCGGCAAAGTTTTCTCCAGTAACTTCTCAATGGCATCATAGGTAGTATCTCTTGGTGCAATACCTGTGCCACCATTGAAAATTACAGCATCCAAATTTGCGCTTTTACCCAGATTTTTTATCTGCTCTTGAATTTGTGTTGGTTCATCTTTGATAATCGTGTAAGCTCCTACAGCATGGTTAGCATCAAGAAGTAACTGCTGAATTAGCTGGCCACTTTTGTCTGTTTCCGAAGTGCGTGTATCGCTGACAGTAACTACAGCACAAGTTACTAAAACTCCAGACTCGTCTGGGTGGGGTTGTGGCATTATATGTCACTCATGAATTTTCACTAATGGATAATTGGGCATGGTAAATGGCGCATTCATTGAGCATGAAAATTACCGATGCCCCATGCCCCATGCCCTATATCCTATGCCTCATTTTTGCTCAGTCCCAGATCGTTTTCTTCTGCATAGCGCTCCATAAACCGCATAAAGCGATCCCATTCTTGGGCAGATTTCATTACGTAAAGTGCTTCTAATTCTTCCGGTTTACCGTTGATGAATTTAGCCTTAACTTCACGGGTAATTATTTCTCCTTCTTCGTCAATCAGGTACATCCCGGTAATATCTTCGGTGCTACCTTGATCTAAAATTTTCGGATTCGTAAAAATAAACGTCGCTGTACCACTGTCACCAGTGCGCGATCGCGTCAAGCGCACATCTGGAGTTACCTCTTCGTCAAGACCTCTAGAAAATTGGATTTTCGCCATGATGAATGAATTTAAACTTTGGTAATGGTTAATTTAATATTCTCTCATCAATTAGAACACCACGGTCTAGAGGCTACTGTTATTCATTTTTTTTTAGTATATATACTTAAATTGCTTCTTTTTCAAGTAACAAAGTTACGGGGCCATCGTTTTCGATTGTAACTTGCATCATTGCACCAAATTTACCTGTTTCCACCTGCAAACCGCTAGCCCTTAACTTGGTAACAAAACGATTATACAAATCTTCCGCTGATTGGGGAGCGGCTGAACGGTCAAAAGAAGGACGGCGACCTTTGCGACAGTCACCGTAAAGCGTAAACTGACTAACTACTAACAAATCGCCGCCAATTTCTTGTACAGATTTTTGCCAGCGATCGTCTCCTTCTTGGTCAGGAAACAGCCGCAATTCTAAGCATTTACGCACCATCCAGTCGATTTCAACATCAGTGTCGGTATTCGCAATACCCACGAGTAAATTTAGCCCCCGCCCAACTTTACCGACAATTTCACCATTAACTGTAACTTGAGATGATTTGACTCGCTGGATAACAACACGCATTTTAATCTAAAGGTTCATTCACGTTTCAATTTTAGAGTGATTGTATTCCCAATCCGCAAACTAAATATAGAAACAATGAGCGCTTACCATCTGATAAAATCTCTTAATGTTCGATAACGTTTGTAAGTTCCTTGCTGAAACTTTCTCCAGTGACTTTGCCACTTGGCTGTTAGGAGAATCTATCACCCTGACTGAATTAAGCCCTTCTGAACTTTCTCTTGAACCAATCCGCGCCGATGCGCTGATATTGCTCCAATCCGATGAAGTTGTGCTGCATCTGGAATTTCAAACCCAGCCCAATGCTGATATTCCCTTTCGGATGATTGACTATCGGTTGCGAGTACATCGCCGCTTTAAAAATAAGCGAATGCGTCAAGTTGTGATTTATCTTCAACAGACAAATTCAGAACTTGTGCAACAAACCACATTCACTTTAGAAGAAACTTCTCATAGGTTCGAGGTAATTCGTCTTTGGGAGCAACCAACAAGTGTATTTTTGGAGCATCCAGGATTATTACCTTTTGCAGTGTTGAGTCAGACAAATAACCGCACTGCTACGTTACAACAAGTTGCTCAGGAAATTTCAGAAATTACCGATCAACGTATCCAAAATAATGTTGCAGCTTCAGCGTTCATTCTGGCTGGGCTAGTATTAGAGAAGGAGATAATTCAACAATTGCTGCGGAGGGAACTTATGCAGGAGTCAGTAACTTATCAAGCTATCCTAGCTGAAGGTTTAGCTGAAGGTCGCGCTAAAGGTATTGCACAAGGTCGCGCTGAAGGAGTAAGGCGTGTAGCGATGAATTTGCTTCAAGAGGGAATTTCAGTGGAAATCGTTGCGAAAGTTACGGGGTTATCCGTAGATCAGGTACAGCAGTTGGTAAATGAAGAAGCTGGTAATGCAGGAGAGTGAGGAAGCGATTTCTAAGACGGGCTACGTCTACGCTGTTCTCTCATTTTCATTGTTCAAAATTGATGGCGGAGCCATCAAGAATGCATTCCCAGGTTCCTACCTGGGAACGAGTATCAAACTTTTAACTCTTGTACAGACGCGATTAATCGCGTCTCTCCTAACTTTTATTTGCCAAAACCTTTACCGCGAGAGGTTGAAGGTAGACAAATGCAGTTTTCGAGTTGACTAATTAAAGCCTCACGATCTAAATTTTGACCAATCAGCACTAATTGGTTTTTCAATTTACCTTGCCATTCATCATCATCCAAGGTGAAGCGTTTACCGCAAAGGTGGAAGATATGACGCTTCGGACTTTCATCAAACCACATAATCCCCTTAGCTCGGAAGATATTTGAGGATAACTGGTTATCTAAGAAATATTGAAATTTCCTAATAGAAAAAGGCTTGTCACTTTGGAATGATATGGAAGTAAAACCATCATTTTCTAAATGGTCAGAATGATGGTGATGATCGTGATGGTCATGGTCATGATCGTGATGATCGTGACCGCATGTTGAGTGGTCGTGATCATCATGGTCGTGATGGTCGTGTTTATCCACCACTGTGTCAAAATATTTATCTGACTCAAACAGACCAACACTCAAAATTAAAGGAAGTGGCACTTGCGATCGCGTAGCACGAATAATTCTTGCTCCTTCCTTAACTTCGTTGATTTTTCTTTCTAACTCATTTAAAGTGGCTTCATCAACCAAATCAGCCTTGTTCAGCACAATGACATCACCATAGGCAATCTGGCTATATGCTGCCTCAGAGTTAAATAAATCTAGGCTGTAATTCGCCGCGTCTACTACGGTAATAATCGAATCCAAGCGGGTTAAATCCCGCAATTCTGTGCCCAAAAATGTTAACGCTACTGGTAGCGGATCTGCCAATCCAGTTGTTTCCACTACTAGATAATCTAGATTTTCTTGGCGTTCTAAAACTTTGTAAACTGCATCTAC
>JBGTMK010000453.1:0-9599 GCA_041743605.1 Nostoc sp. | reverse complement strand
ACGTTTTGTGTTAGCGTAGCGTTAGCGAGTCTGCGAGCGTCCGGGGATTTAGTTTAGGCTTCAATTCGCGCTGCCCTTCAAAGGCTAGGACTTAAACCCCCCAAAGTTCGTTAAAAAAATATTGAGCTAATCCCACGAAGGCTATAGGATTAGCTCAAAAATTCAAAATTCACTGCGAACTATTAACCAAACCAGTTAGAGGGTTCACAAGCTGGTTGAACTGTTTCACAAACATGATGGCTAATCCAATCTGACTTTTCTTGAACGATTAAACAAATGCCTTGGTGAATCAAATTCTGTAAATGTAGTTGCTGTTCTAAAGGTTTACGAGGCAATTTGTAATAAGCCAAGCTTCCTTCTTCAGCCTCCGCTAACGGAATCTGTCTATCAGACATCGCGGTGTAAAAGGAGGGAATACGATTGAGGACAAAAGCAATTAGCTCTTGGCGTAAGTCAGGAATCGCAAAGGCTTCTTGATATGGATGGTATGGATATGTATCCAAAACGCTTTCAATCTCTCCTACTATTGATTGTTGTGTTAAATTAACTACCGTGTTCATGATTTTTAAACTCCTTTTTTAATCCAGTCAATGATTGATGGAAAAAACAACTTTTTTAGATGGCAATGTCGTCATGATAATAATTGAAAACTGATTCAACTGATTGATGTGATAGACACCGAAACTAGCCTTTTATCTTAGTAGAATATTAGACATTTAGCTTTGCTTCTTTTAGTTAAAATTTATACTGTTTTACAGCATGAATTATTAAAGCAGCGTCTAATATCTGGTAAGTTGGCGACATTTTATATTTATAATCCTAATTATTTCAAATTTCTGCCTTTTTGGCAGAAATCTACATAAAACGCAGCACGAAGGCTAGGGGATCAAGATTAACGGCAATAAAACAACTTGAATTAGGAACAAGTTTTTAATGAAGTTAAGCTTTGTTGGTAATTTACATCACATTTTACATTTGCTGCAAAATTTGCTGTTTCATCTAGAAAACTTATTTGTTGCACTTTGATTTAGCAAGTCATAAAAATAGCGACTCACTATAGTGCAAAATCAGTCTAGCGACAGATGAAGGGATCAGACAAAAACGTTTAGAAAGTTCACATAGTTAATTCTTCGTTACTAGATTCGAGATCCAAACGCCAACTATTTTCGGGAGTTGGGGTAATAGCGATGACACGCTGATTCAGTAATATTTCTAAACCTGGAGCAAGGGATTTAGCGATCGCACTCATTCCCCCAGGTGCAACATATCGGGGAATGCGGTTTTTCGGTTCAGATAAAGGAGTACCTGTTGTGAGTTCGTAAACCTCCTCCGTCCAAACTTCCAGGATATGGCGCGATCGCAATATCTCCACAAAACGTCTAAATAATTCACCCTTTGGCTTCAGGTAACAAGCCCCATGATCCGCGCAAGTTCCATGCAAACGCCTTGTAGCTAGTCTTCCTCCCAAACCACGGGACTTTTCCACCACTACCACCGAATATCCAGCTTGACTTAACTGCTGGGCGCACACTAAACCGGCGATTCCAGCACCAATTACTGCAATATCAGTCATGAGTCCATAGTCCTTTGTTATTTGTCCTTAGTCATTATTTATCAAATGACCAAGGACGAATAACAAAGGACAAAATAGCTAATAGTAGAATAAGGTACAGAAAGCTGCACGGAAGGGAGGATGGGAAATTGGATGAAATGAGGGCGGCGCTAGAGTTAGCGACCGAAGAGGAATTGCAAGATTTAACGGCAATTTTATTTAGTCGTAAGTTCAATCCCTTAGACTATGTACAAACACCCGAACCCATTGAAGTGCAAAGCCAAGACCGAAAAGCTTGGTTAGATTCACTAGAGGGTCGCTTTCGCTTTTTGGCAGCAGATGGGATGACTGTATTACGGGGACGCACAGGCCAGGTAACTTACCGACAAGCCTTAGTTCAAGTATGTAAGTATCTAAAAATTCCCTATTCTAATCAGCTGGCAACTATTGATTTAGAAGCAGAAGTATTTTTACATCTGCTAGGACAGGTGTGGAAAAAATTGCCGGAACAGGAAAAGCAAAAATTGACTGTACAAGTACAGCGTCAGCTGCTCAAGTCAGAACTCAAACAACCGCTACCACTTTTATTGCAACGTGACCCCTTGGGATTACTTTTCAAAGGTGGTAGTGCGATCGCAGTTACTTCTCTTCTCCAGCCACTTGTACTGAAGCAAATTGCCCGTCAATTTGCCATCCATTTTGCTACTTATGAAGTAGCAAAACAAGCTGCAATCAAAGGCTCAGAAGTAGCTACGAAGCAATTCCAAAGCTATGTAGCTATGCAAATGGCGCAACGGGGTATGACAGTAAGTGCAGCTCGTTATGGGGCAGCCCGCACGATGTTTGCCGTAATTGGGCCAATGATGTGGACTTGGTTTGTTGCAGATTTAGGGTGGAGAGCGATCGCCACTAACTATGGTCGAATCATCCCTACTATTTTCACCTTAGCTCAAATTCGCCTCACTCGTGAGGAATGTTGGGAGCCAGCTTGAACAAGGTTTTTGACTATTTCAAGTCTCGTTGGCAATCTTCTTGGAACTACTCTCTATGGGCACTATTCATCTTCCCATTGAGTCCCTTAGTGGGGGCTGTGACTATAGGTCTTGTATCATTAATAACCTGGCTGAAACAATCCCGCAAAATTAGTCGCCGCCCCTTCAATAGGGGATTTGCCCTTTTGAGTCTCTTGCTAATCGTGAGTGCTGGGTTTGCCCAAGACAAGACCGCAGCTTTCCTCGGCTTATTTAATTTCTTACCATTCTTTTTAGTTTTCGCCGCCCATAGCGTTTTGATTCAAACATTTGCCCAATTGCGGCAAATGGCTTGGATTTTGGTGATCGGTTCCATGCCAGTGGTAATTATCGGCTTGGGACAGTTATTTTTAGGCTGGAGTTTGAAATTCGAGATTTTGTGGATTGTCTTAGCTTGGACAATCAGACCAGGAGGAAATCCGCCAGGTCGCATAGCTTCACTTTTCTTGCACGCTAACACCTTCGCAGCTTATCTAACAATAATTTTTATCCTTGCTTTAGGGTTGTGGCTAGAACAATGGCGATTGGGTATTGGAGATTGGAGATTGGGTATTAGTAAGAATTCAGTCCCTAGTTCCCAGTCCCCAGCCCCCTTTCTCTTCCTAACCGTGGCGGTGATTACAAATTTCATTGCCTTGATTTTTACCAACTCGCGTAATGGATGGGCGATCGCTATTTTTGCCTGTTTAGCTTATGCACTTTACCAAGGTTGGCGCATTCTTGTGGGTGGTGTCGCTGCGATCGTCTCTAGTGTGCTTTTGGCAGCTTTTGCTCCCTCGCCAGTCGCTCAAATTTTTCGTCGGGTAGTTCCTGCATTCTTTTGGGCAAGGTTAAATGACGATATGTATCCAGATAGACCAGTCGCTTTAATGCGAAAAACTCAGTGGGAGTTTGCCTGGTCTTTAGCTCAACAACATCCTTGGACTGGCTGGGGGTTACGCAGTTTTAGTGGACTCTACAAAGCAAAGATGCAGATTCCTTTGGGTCATCCCCATAACTTGTTTTTGATGTTATCTGCTGAAACTGGTTTTCCTAGTGCTTTTTTATTTTGTGGCTTACTTGCCTGGATTGTGATTACAGGTGTCCAATTACTACGAAAGTCAAAATATATAAATACAGGAGACAGATTGATATTTTTCAGCTATCTTTTAGCTTTTGTTGGGTGGATTTTATTAAATACAGTAGATGTAACCCTCTTTGATTTGCGTTTGAATGCGCTTTCATGGTTAATTTTGGCTGCCATTTGTGGAGTAGTACATCGTTATAATCAACAAGACAAGCTTGCATCTCGTTCAAATTAGCTATTAGTTGTTTTCAGTGTATGCACTGGGGACATTTATAGTTTTCAGTTAATAAGATTACTATATTCACGTCTGTGAGTGTGACTAATACCTAATTAGTCACTGTTGCTGATTGTTGGGAAGGTGTAGGGACAACCCTTTAGGGTTTTCCTGCATGACGGGCATCTCTTGTAGATGCCCTTTTGTATATTTATTATTTTTCTTAAGTTAAAAGCAATTAAAAAATATTTAGCTTAATAAAAAAATGGAATTTATTTATGAAATTATTCTTGCAAAGCTTTGCATTTTTAACTTCTTCATTAGGGTTGCTTACAATAAATTTTGCTTTCCCTGCCCCTGCTAAAGCAGCATTTGAGTGTGAACCAGACAATATAATTTATTATCCTAATGGTTCGCTGTTAACTTGTATCCTTGAGCAAAATATGAATGTGCAATTTTCCAGTTCTCTTTCAGGAACATCCAATTTTACTTGCCGAGGAAAAAGTTATATATCTTTCGATGATAAAGGACAGTTTCACACTTGTGAACTTGCTCATAACATCGAAATTAGAACAGGCAATTTAGTTGAAATGTGTCCGTTAGAATATAGGATATATGTGGCAACTTCAGATGATGGAAGTAAATCTATTATTTGTCGGCAATACTAAATAATTCGTAATTCATAATTCGTAATTTGTAATCAGTGGTTGCTATAAAACCTCCACAGTCTTGTTGTTGCTCACTAAAATATTTCTTACTTTTTCTAAAACACTCGCATCAAGTGACGGCTATCATAACCCTTATGGTGTAAGCTCTCCGGTAAAATGGGTGTGTCGGTAACGAAAAAAAAGACGCATTCATAACCAACCTTATGCTCACAACAGCTAACTTTCTTCAGTACACCCAATGGTCAGGTATAGCTACCTTGGTATTTGCTGCCTTAACAGTTTTGGCTTTTATTCTCAAATGGGGTATTCGCTTTCGCCTGGTGGGTACGACTGGCTTTATGCTGGTGCTGACTGGTGGCTTATTTGGACTTTCAATAGTCCCCTTGAGTCGGACTGTGATTCCTGGAGCAGCCAGGTATACTTTAGTTTATGACAATGGGTCAACCCAAGCAGTGATTGCTACATCAACTAAAATTACACCCACACAATTAGAAGCAACTTTACGTCAAGCAGCTAGTAATTTGTTTTCTTATGGTCGTTCAGGTACACGCGAAGACGACAAGTTGACAGTTCGCGCTCGTACCATTATCCACCCGGAACCAGGGACTTCTGTACCAGTTTACTTAGGTGAGGCCAAGCGATCGCTCGTTTCTCATCAAAATTCTCCAGTAACAGTCGAAATTTACACAGATAATTTTGCCCAATTGCCAAAACCCAACCCTTAAGAAGCAGGGGAGCAGGGGGAGATGAGGGAGACAAGGGAAAATTATTGAACAAGTTTCTTCCTTCTCTCTTCCCAATCCCCAATCCCAAAAAACAAAATTTATTTACCTGTTATCAGGAAGACAAAATTTATTTTGTATTTACTGATACATTAATAGTTATTTTTAGATTAAGATATTTACACTTTAGTGGTTTCACTGTGGTAAAAGGTTAATCAGCGTGCGGGTAATGGGTACTGACAGTTGTGATTTGTCAGTTGTTGTCCTAATTACCACTGTTGCCATTTGCACAAGTCTTTGGAGCAAAGGAATCAGTTGTAGGGGCGTATAGTTGCACACCCCTAAGTATGTATCTGTAGCTAAGGATTGGATGAAATAGCATGATCGCCATGAACGCCTACACATTATCGATTCTCAATTGCTTTTCTTGAGAATCTGACAATGGTAATGTTAATTAGTTATACGGTTATTCAAAACTTTGATAGTTCGGAATTTCAGGTCAATGGGCATTATAGATTCAAGCAACGTCGTCAAACTACTCAATCAGTCGGCTATAGGCTTTGTCTATTTCATTACTTGGCTCAAATCCAGATGAGTCGGGTATAAGGCTGGAGTCATTCTAAAACCCGCTTGGCAACAAGTATCCTTGATCACTAGTCTATTTGATTAAGAAATATCAAAGTTTTGGCAAACTAGATTATATGCACAATAATTTTACTACTCAACCTTCTTTGTCTACTCAAAACTCTAGTTCATTATTGACGCTCACAGTTGCCCCAGCAAAAGTAATTCGTGGTTCTGAGGTGTTGCAAGCAGCCGCAGCAGAAATCGCCCGTTTGGGAAGTCGTCCCTTAATTGTGGCAGGTGAGTCTACTCTCGCCATCAGCCAACAAAATTTGCAACCAGTTTTAGAAAGGCAACAGTTAAAAACTGTCCAAGCTACATACGGTGCAGATTGCTGTGAAGCTAGCCTGAAGTCTTTACAAAAGGCGGCAAAAGAACATACAGCTGATGTGATTATTGGTTTTGGTGGGGGCAAAGCCCTAGATACAGCAAAATTACTCGCGCAGCAGTTACAGTTGCCAGTGGTGACAATTCCGACATCAGGGGCTACTTGTGCAGCTTGGAGTGCCTTGTCGAATGTTTATTCGGAAGATGGGGCGTTTCTCTACGATGTGGGACTATCTCGTTGTCCCGATTTATTGATACTCGATTATGACTTGATTAAAACTGCACCACAACGGACTTTAGTAGCTGGAATTGGTGATGCGATCGCTAAGTGGTATGAAGCCTCAGTTAGTAGTGGACACTTGCAAGACACTTTAATTATTGCTGCGGTGCAACAAGCACGAGTTTTGCGAGATATCCTTTTGCAAAAGTCAGTCGCCGCCCTGAAAGAACCAGGTAGTGAAGTTTGGCGAGAAGTGGTAGATGCCAGTGTTTTACTCGCCGGAGTAGTTGGCGGACTTGGAGGGGCGCAGTGTCGCACAGTTGCCGCCCATGCCGTGCATAATGGTTTAACTCATATTTCGGGACATGGCAGTATTCATGGCCAAAAAGTTGCTTTTGGAATTTTGGTGCAACTGCGTTTAGAAGAAATGCTACAAGGCAATCAACTAGCAGCATCGGCACGGCAACAGTTGTTAAAATTCTACGCAGAAATCGGACTACCCCAAAAATTAAGTGATTTGGGATTGGGCAATATTACATTAGGTGAGTTGCAAACAGCCACTGAAATTGCTCTAGTTCCTAATTCTGACATCCATCGACTACCGTTTAAAGTCGCGCCAGAACAGTTGATGGCGGCAATGGTTTCTACCACTGCACCTATAGATAGTAGAGACACTACGAATCGAGTTTCGCCCAAGGGAATGAGTGACGAGGTTTTATGAGTTTAAATTGGATTGTCCCAGCAGAACGCATACAAAAACTACCACCTTATGTATTTGCCCGTTTAGATGAACTGAAAGCTAAAGCACGGGAACAAGGGTTAGATTTAATTGATTTGGGCATGGGAAACCCAGATGGTGCAACGCCAGCACCAGTTGTAGAAGCGGCGATCGCAGCCTTGAAAGATCCCGCCAATCACGGTTATCCGCCGTTTGAAGGGACTGCTAGTTTCCGCCGCGCGATCACCAACTGGTATCATCGCCGTTATGGTGTGGTTCTCGATCCTGATAGTGAAGCCTTACCACTATTGGGTTCTAAAGAAGGATTAACCCATTTAGCACTCGCCTACGTTAACCCTGGTGATTTAGTTCTGGTTCCTTCCCCAGCTTATCCCGCTCATTTTCGCGGCCCTGCGATCGCAGGTGGGAAAATCCACAGCTTGATTCTCAAACCCGAAAATGACTGGTTAATTGATTTAGCCGCCATTCCTGACGAAGTTGCCAGACAAGCTAAAATTCTCTATTTCAACTATCCCAGCAATCCCACCGCCGCCACCGCCCCCCGCGAATTCTTTGAAGAGATCGTCGCCTTCGCCCGCAAATATGAAATTTTGCTGGTGCATGATTTGTGTTACGCCGAGTTAGCTTTTGATGGTTATCAACCCACTAGCTTACTAGAAATTCCCGGTGCGAAAGATATTGGTGTGGAATTTCACACCTTATCTAAAACCTACAATATGGCTGGTTGGCGCGTTGGGTTTGTGGTGGGGAACCGCCATGTGATTCAAGGTTTGCGGACACTGAAAACTAACTTGGATTACGGCATTTTTTCCGCCTTGCAAAAAGCAGCCGAAACCGCTTTGCAACTACCGGATGTATATTTGCACGAGGTACAACAACGCTACCGTACCCGCCGCGATTTCCTCATTGACGGGTTAGGAGAGTTGGGTTGGGATATCCCCAAAACTAAAGCGACAATGTATCTTTGGGTGAAATGTCCTGTTGGTATTGGTTCCACAGATTTTGCGTTGAATGTGTTGCAACAAACTGGTGTTGTACTTACCCCAGGAAATGCCTTTGGGGTTGCAGGTGAAGGTTATGTAAGGATCAGTTTGATTGCAGACTGCGATCGCTTGGGTGAAGTTTTACATCGCTTTAAGCAAGCTGGTATCCGCTATCAACCTGAAGTTTCTCCTTCAGGAGCAATAGATGATTTTATAACAGTGTAATTTACTAAGGGAGGAAGATAGAAGTATTAAATCCTCCCTAACCCTTTTGATAAAATAGGGGAATTAAGCCCCTTTTTCATAAGTTTATAATCAACTCCCTGTCCTCATCACTTAGCTATTGAAATTAACTTTGCGCTGACAACCAAGTTACTAAATCATCTAAATTAGAGAAATCTAACTGGGCATCCACCAACGCCTCTAACTGGGGAATCGATAAACTGGTAATTCTCTGTTCTAAATCAGGAGCAATTTCCCCAAAGCGTCGCCTGAGTAAGCGAAGTAGCAATGTCACCTCTCCTTCTTGTCGCCATTCTTCCCGTTGCTTAAGGTAAGCTGGTGATAAGTTCATATTTTTCTATTTAGCTTAGGAGTAGAAAATGGATGAGATTTCGCTATTCACATCTGTTTACTTCACTCCCTCCCCAACCTAGACAATAAATCCTCACGGGAAAGATTAGACAAATTGAGCAGTAATTCAGTCCTTTCCGTCAGAGGAAGTTCCATAATCGCAGTTATCAAATCAGAGAACTCCTCATCTAAACTTCCAAAGCGTCCTTGCAGTAAACTGGCTACCATCAAACGCTGTCCTTCTAAACTACCTTCTTGCAACCCTTCTTGTCGCCATTCTTCCCGTTGCTTAAGATAAGCTGGTGATAAGTTCATAATCAACTCCCTATCCTCATCATTTACATTATCTTTCACCTCTATATTTTTGCGCCAAGAAGCTAAAATCTCTAGCAGTTGATCCCATTTAGAACTTCCTTCTGACAGTTGAACCAACTCTTCTACCGCCTGTTTTTGTGTCCTTCCCTTCCCCAAAACCCTTAACCAGAGAGTATCTTCAACAACAGGTAACTGATTAATAGCTACGATCGCTCCTTTCAACAATTCTGGCAGAAAATAAACCCCCTCAACCCAATTCTCTGACTCTTGAATTTTCGCACCAAATCCGTTCAGCATTCTCGGAGAACAAGAAGGAGTTAAAATCCATAAATATGGCAATTCTCCCTCTGATAAAGACCGTTTTTCCCGTTTTGCTTGTCGTAATAAATCTCCATGAACCGTATATAACTTTAAGAAACAACTCCGGGAGCATCCCAGTTTTTATTTAGCGAGCAAAGATTAATCCATTAAGATAGGCACAACGGTGAGCAAGAACTTGAGGAACATTCTCAACATTCCATTGTGCGCCGGAAATTTTAGTTCGACGGTCAATTTGTTTTACAGT
>JBGTMK010000452.1:0-2984 GCA_041743605.1 Nostoc sp. | reverse complement strand
CCTCTCAACCCCAATGGGAAAATCGATCGCCAGGCACTTCCCGCCCCTGCTTCCACACGTCCCGATCTCGAAGAAACCTTTATAGCCCCTCGTAATGCCCTAGAAGAAGCGATCGCAAAAATCTGGCATCAAGTTTTTGGGTTAGAACAGATCGGAGTCAATGACAATTTTTTCCAGCTGGGTGGTCATTCCCTAATCGCCACGCAAATTCTGTCTCGGATACGGGATGTTTTTCAAGTTGAGCTATCCTTTAAGCAACTCTTTGAAAACCCAACTATTAATGACTTAGTTAAAGTCATTATCCAACAACAGCAATTAAAACACCCATCCCCCCTAGCTAAAATTCAGCCAATTTCACGGGAGGGTTACTTACCTGTTTCCTTTGCCCAAGAACGGGTATATTTCATTGAGCAATTAGCACCCTCCATGAGTGCTTACCAATTTCAAGATAGTTTGCGTTTCAAAGGACATTTGAATATATCTATTCTTGAACAAAGTCTGGGCGAAATTTTGCGTCGGCATGAAATCTTCCGCACCACGTTTCCAGCAGTAGAAGGAAAGTTAGTACAAGTAATTCACCCTCCTCAAACTGTCATTTTACCAGTTATCGACCTGCAAACTGTTCCTAAATATGAACAGGAAGCTGAAGTACAAAGATTAACAGCTATAGCGGTTCAAAAGCCTTTTAATATTAGTCAATTACCCTTAATTCGTTGGACATTATTAAAATTAAGTGACCAAGAATATGTACTAGTTCATGTTGAACATCATATGGTACATGATGGTTGGTCATTCAACTTATTTTTACGGGAATTATTAACACTATATCAAGCCTTTTGTGAAGGGAAACCGTCCCCTTTAGCTGAACCCTCGCTCCAGTTTGCAGATTTTGCCCATTGGCAACGACAGTGGGTATTAACAGAGCCAGCACAAGCCCAACTAGACTATTGGAAACAAAAATTATCTGGCTGTCCGCCTTTATTAGAATTACCTGGCGATCGCCCGCGACCAGCAGAGCAAAGTTATCAAGGCGGAATGCTGCGGATGGAACTTCCTTTAGATGTCTGCGAAGCCCTGAGAAACATGGGTCGTCAAGAAGGGGTGACGTTATTTATGAGTATGTTTGCGGTTTTCGTAACCATGCTCTACCGCTACACAGGACAAGAAGACCTTTGTGTGGGATCTGCGGTAGCTAATCGCCGTTGGCGGGAGACAGAAGGGTTAATTGGCATGATTGTCAATAACATCGTCCTACGCACAGATGTTTCTGGCAACCCCACCTTTCGAGAACTTCTGGCTCAAGTACGTAATGTTACCCTAGAAGGCTATAGCAACGAAGACTTACCTTTTGATAAGGTCGTAGAAGCTCTTAAACCAGAAAGAAATCTCAGCTATAATCCTCTGTTTCAAGTGATGTTCAGCTTCCATGATGCGCTGTTACCTGATTTGAGTTTACCTGGATTGAGCATTAAACAGCATGAAACAGTTAATAATCAATCAGCAAAATTTGATCTTGATATTGTCGTTATTCCCCGTTCTGAACAACGAGTAGGGCGCAATTCTCAAGAAGCTAAGGGAATTGAAACAGAAGGTATAACTCTTGTTTGGGAATATAATAGCGACCTATTTGATGCTGCCACCATCGAGCGGATGATGGGACAATATCAAACATTGGTAGAAGAGATTGTGGCTAACCCCGATCAACGAATTTCCCAATACCCTCTACTAACACCAGAGCAACAGCATCAATTATTATTCGACTGGAACCAAACTAAAACAGCTTATCCCCAAGGGAAATGTATTCATCAGTTAGTGGAAGAACAGGTAAACAAGACCCCTGATGCAGTAGCAGTGGTATTTGCGGGGCAAAAACTCACCTATCGGGAATTAAATGAACAAGCTAACCAACTTGCTCACTATCTGAGAAGCTTGGGGGTAAAACCTGATTGTTTAGTCGCAATCTGTATTGAGCGTTCCTTGGAGATGATAGTGGGACTTTTAGCAATTCTCAAAGCTGGCGGTGCTTATGTTCCCCTAGATCCCGCCTATCCAGCTGAACGATTAAGCGATATAGTTAATGATGCTCATGTGCCAATTCTAGTGACGATGCAAGAATGGGCAACTGTGGAAGCTGAACATTCCCTACAAATGGTTTGTTTAGATACTCAAAAGGCGTTGATTTCCAGCCAAAGTCTAGAAAATCCTGATCATGAGGTGGTAGCTAGTAACTTGGCTTATGTTATCTATACATCAGGTTCCACAGGCAAGCCCAAAGGGGTGTTAATTGAACATCACTCATTGGTAAATTTTACTCAAAGTGCGTTGGCTTTGCCCGCCACAGGCATCGCTGAATATCAACTAACAGCAAGCGATCGCATTCTCCAATTTGCCTCAATTAGTTTTGATGCCGCCGCCGAAGAAATTTACCCTTGTTTAAGTAGTGGTGGGACACTGGTACTGCGTACCGAGGAGATGTTGAAGTCTGTGTCTGCGTTTGTGCAGGAGTCAAAAGATTGGGAATTAACAGTATGGGATTTACCAACAGCTTACTGGCATTTGTTAGTAAGTGAATTAGCCAGTGAAAATTTATCATTACCTGATTCATTACGACTGGTTATTCTCGGTGGAGAGCGAGTGCTACCAGAAAAAGTTGCAATGTGGCATCAATTGGTAGGTAATTATCCTCAGTTGATTAATAGTTATGGGCCGACTGAAACCACTGTGGTTGCAACATTGTCTCATTTGTCAGACAATGACCTCAATCGTCAGGAAATTGCCATCGGCAAACCTATTAGTAATGTTCAGGTATATGTGTTAGATAAATACTTGCAACCTGTTCCCATTGGAGTACCAGGTGAACTCCATATTGGCGGTGCAGGTGTGGCACGGGGTTACTTGAACCGTCCAGAATTGACATTGGAAAAATTTATTCCTAATCCTTTTGAGGAGACACAAGGGAATAAGTTATACAAAACTGGGGATTT
>JBGTMK010000451.1:0-3879 GCA_041743605.1 Nostoc sp. | reverse complement strand
TCGGAGTTTGAATGAAGGGTTTTCTGGTGGTGAGAAGAAGCGGAATGAAATTCTGCAAATGGCGCTGCTGGAACCAAAGTTGGGAATTTTGGATGAAACAGATTCGGGTTTAGATATTGACGCGCTCCGAATTGTGGCGAATGGGGTAAATCAACTAGCAACTCCAGAAAATTCTACAATTTTGATTACCCACTATCAGCGATTACTCGATTATATTGTGCCTGATTTTGTCCATGTGATGGCACACGGGCAGATTATTACCAGTGGTGGTAAAGAACTGGCGCTGGAATTAGAGTCTCGCGGTTATGATTGGGTGCTAGAAGAATTTGCTGCTGCTGGGGTAGGTGTGTAATGAGTATTCAAGTATCTCCTAGTCCAATACCTAATTCAAATGCAGTCAGTTTGACATCGATGTTAGATAGAGATGATTATCTGGCTGGGTTGTTAAATCAAGTAACGGCAAATAAAACAGAAGGTTGGTTGCAGGAATTACGCCAAAGTGCTGCTAATTGGGTACGCCACTCCACTATTCCCACCAATCGCGAGGAAGAATGGCGATTTACTGATTTGTCGTCTCTGCGAAAGGTGCAATTTAGTATAGAGACGGGAAATTACGCGTCTCTAGAATTTGATATTTTGCCAGAAGCGGCTAATAGTCGTTTGGTATTTGTCAACGGCGTTTATGCGCCGGAGTTATCAGCAGTTTCAGATTTACCATCTGGAATTGTAGTGAGTAATTTGGCTGGCTTATCTGCGGTTGAGCAGGAAGGTGTACAGCAGTATTTAGCTCAAGCTGAGGGAGCGCAGGAAGTTTTTACTGCTCTCAATACGGCTGGGATAACTGATGCAGCTGTGGTATGGGTGAAGAAGAATGTGGTAGTTGAGACACCAATTCACCTGGCGTTTATTTCAGTTGCGGGAGAGACTGCAACGATTTCGCAGCCGCGCTGTTTGGTGGTGGCGGAAAGTGGTTCGCAGGTGAGTTTGATTGAAGAGTATACGAACCGCAAAGGCACAGAGGAAGGAGTTTACCTTACCAATGCAGTTACGGAAATTTGGATTGCTGACAATGCTGAAGTGAGTCACACTAGAGTTGAGTGGGAAGGTGCAGAGGCTTTTCATATTGGGAAGACTGCGATCGCACAGGCTCGTGATAGTCGATATACTTGTCATGCCATAACTCTAGGTGCAAAGCTGTCTCGGCACAATTTGGAGATTTTGCAAACTGGTGAGCAGACACAAACCACTCTCAATGGTTTGACGATAATTTCTGGTAAACAGTTGTCTGATACTCACAGTGCGATCGCACTCAACTATCCTCACGGTACAAGTGACCAATTGCATAAATGTATTGTAGGCGATCGCGCTCACGCAGTCTTCAATGGTAAAGTGTTGGTTCCCAAACGAGCGCAGTTAACAAATGCATCCCAATTGAATCGGAATTTGCTGCTATCATCGAAAGCCAGAGTTGATACCAAACCCCAATTAGAAATTACAGCAGATAATGTCAAATGCGCTCACGGTGCTACCGTTAGCCAATTGGAAGATGACGAAATATTTTATCTGCAAAGTAGGGGAATTGATGAAAACGATGCTCGGAAGTTATTAATTAACGCCTTCGCTGCTGAAGTCATCAACAAAATACCAGTTCCATCTCTCCGAGAAATCCTATTAAACACAGTCAATAATCTTAAATCTCTGACGAATGACTAACGACTAATGACTAATGACTAATAACTAATCTACCAATGACTTTCACCACTACCAAAACCCTTGCTGATAAAGTTCGCGCTGACTTCCCGATATTGCATCAGGAAGTCAATGAGAAACCCTTGGTTTATCTCGATAATGCTGCGACATCACAAAAGCCTTTGTCCGTATTAAATACCCTGCGGGATTATTACGAGCAATATAATGCTAACGTGCATCGAGGTGCCCATTCTCTGAGTGCTAAAGCTACTGATGCTTATGAAGGTGCTAGAGACAAAGTTGCCAAATTCATCAATGCTGCATCGCGTCAAGAAATCGTCTACACCCGCAATGCAAGTGAGGCGATTAACCTAGTAGCCTATAGCTGGGGAATGAATAATTTGCAGCCGGGAGATGAAATTATTCTCTCGGTGATGGAACACCACAGTAATATTGTGCCTTGGCAATTGGTGGCGCAAAAAACGGGTGCAGTACTGAAATTTGTAGAATTAACACCAGAAGAAACTTTTGATTTGGAACAGTTTAAAAAACTGATTTCTGATAAAACTAAGCTGGTGTCAGTGGTACATATTTCTAATGCTTTGGGTTGCATTAATCCAGTAGAAGAAATTGGTGCGATCGCTCACAGCTACGGTGCTAAATTTTTAGTTGATGCTTGCCAAAGTGTCCCACACTACCCTGTCGATGTGCAGAAAATAGATTGTGACTGGTTGGTAGCTTCCGGTCATAAAATGTGTGCGCCAACTGGGATAGGATTTCTGTATGGCAAGTTAGAATTATTGGAATCAATGCCACCATTTTTTGGTGGTGGTGAGATGATTGCAGAGGTGTATTTAGACCATTCCACCTATGCAGAATTACCGCATAAATTTGAAGCTGGTACACCTGCAATTGGAGAAGCGATCGCACTTGGTGCTGCGATAGATTATCTTAGCAATATCGGCATGGATAAGATCCACGCCTACGAAGCAGAATTAACCGCTTATTTGTTCCAACAATTAGAGCAAATTCCCCAAATTAGAATTTACGGCCCCAAACCAAATGCAAAAGGGGAAGGTAGAGCCGCTCTTGCATCATTCACCGCCGGGGAAGTCCACGCCAACGACTTATCTACATTATTAGATCAAGAAGGCGTTGCCATCCGTTCTGGACACCACTGTACTCAACCATTACACCGTTACTTAGGTCTTGCTGCAACCGCACGAGCAAGTCTCTCTTTCTACAACACCCGCGAGGAAATTGATATTTTCATCAAAGCACTGAAAGAAACTCTCGACTTTTTTGCAGGTTTCCTTGCTTAAAGTTAGAAAATATTTAAATCCTTATTGTGCCAAATATCAGCAACATATATTGCTAATAATTGGCACAATTTAATTATCTAGAGTTTAATGAACGTGAAGGCAATAACATTCAAAAAATTTATGGTGTTGTCATCACTAAAACTAACTGTAAGTTTCTCAAGCTCATTGGGCAAGTGCTTGAAATTCATTTGGGCGAGTATTATATTAATGACATAGGTAAAATCATTGGGGTTTTATCTAACATCCTGATGGAAAAAGGATTGTAATATGCTTGTTAAGTTAACCCTTGCAGAACAAAGAACAGTCTTAGACAACGTTAGCTGGGAAACTTTTGAAGCCTTACTGAGAGATACAGGTGAGGATAGAGGCTCTAGGTTTGCTTACGACTGCGGTGTTTTAGAAATCATGACTCCACTTTTTGAACACGAAAATCCTAAAATTCAGTTTGACAGATTGATATTCGCTTTAGCAGTGGAATTAAAAACTAAAATTAGAAGTGCTGGTTCTACAACATTAAAACGTAAACCAATAGCAAAGGGAATAGAACCCGATAGTTGCTATTATATTCAAAATGAGCCACTAATTAGAGGTAAACAAGAATTAGATTTAATAACAGATCCAGCACCAGATTTAGCAGTTGAAATTGATATTACTAGCAGCTCTGTTAATAAATTTAATATTTATGCAGCTTTAGGTGTTGGAGAATTGTGGAGATATAACGGTGAAATTTTAAAATTTTATCAACTTGTAGCAAGCGAATATATTGAAATTAAGTCGAGTATTGCTTTTCCGCTAATTTCTGTTAGTGAAATGAATAGATTTATCCAGCAAAGTAAAACTATGGATGAAATTGATTTGGTGCAATCCT
>JBGTMK010000450.1:0-4736 GCA_041743605.1 Nostoc sp. | reverse complement strand
ATGGTTGAATACTCAACTGCTTGTCGTTGGACATCGCTTGCTTAAAGAACCCCCTTGTAGAAGTGTATACAGGCGCGATCGCTCCTACATAGAAAAGCGTAGTTTGAAGAAAAAACCTCTGAGATCCCAGAGGTTTTAGTTCCTGATTTAGTTTCTATTTTTTACTCCAATTTCTCCTCAGTCATTTCCTGATAGTAAAGAAAATTTTTTAAAAAGGAAGGTATTAAACCTAAAATACACTGAATTACAAACACTAAAATATACTTCGCATCAAAAATACCAATGAATTAACAACTCAAGCGGTGGGACTAATATTTGATTTTTGAAATATACGCAGTAGCGTAGCAAGCTTAAAATAGTGCATGAGACTTAGGTTGGGTGGAGCGGAGCGCAACCCAAAATATATCAGGATGTTGGGTTACGCAAAGCCTCCACTCAACCAACAATTTTTTTGCAACATTTTAGTCTTGCCACGCCAGTAGGGTGTGTTAGCGAAGTGTAACGCACCCTTCCTTCCTCGAAGCCTTTAGTGCGCTACGGCTTACCCTGGATTTCTCACTTGTGAGAAATCCAAGAAGTGTGGGGAGTGTGGGGAGTGTGGGGAGATAGAAAAAAGCTTCCTAACCTCCCACACCACACCCTTGCGAGAAATCCGGGTTACGCCTAACACACCCTAGATATACTTAGATTTTTTCAGAAATCAAATTATGATTCCTATATAGCAATTCTAAATCATTCGTGCAGATATTTTAAAACAATTGCGTGGACTTCATAAAACAACCTGTGGAAGCAGATAAAGTCTCGTGTAGCGGCGATTTCTAATTGCCAGGGCTGAATAATACTAGATTTTAGAGTGTAACATTATTTTCATACTATAGATAGATATGAACATACAAAATATGGCAGATAGTAATGTATGTGGTTTTCCTACTATGGACAGATGTAGATATGCTATGTGTTGATGAAAATACTACTTTTTTAGCAAAAAATAAGTGAGGCAGTCTGAATTTTTTAGCATAAGAAAATTTAAATTAGCAATTATTGTTTAAATAGAAAATTGAATAACTAAGCCGTTGTTATTTTAAGATAAATTGTAAAATTTCAATAAAGATATTGTCAATGTTTGATGAGATTTTCTTATTTATTGTAAAAACTATTGACTAGATGTAGGATTGTTCTTAAATAAAGAATAGCGGACTCAAGAAAAGATTAAGTAGCTGTCACTTTTTGATTGAAATTTGCTTGCAGATAGGTTTAAATTGATTGCTATCTGCTGATGAAAAATGAACCAGTTTTAGGATACTCTAAGAAATAGATTTGCACTCATACCTGACCTTGACTATTTTTAGGTTCCAATTCACGGAACAAGATTTAACCTTTTGTTGGAAATCAAAATTTAACCTACATAAATATTAGTAGGTTGAACTGTGAATCCGTATTGTAGAATTCAGTAAAATCATCATTATTAAGGGCTAGCCAAAGGCTCGAAAGTGTTTGCCTATTACCATCAACCAGGGGCAATGGTCTTAACCAATACCATTATTGCACCGGGCTTCAGGAAAGTCTGTCAAGTTTTAGCGGCTAGCCAGTGAGTAGTTTACTGGTTTTAAGTATTTTTATTCCAAGTGAAGACCATTAACGTCGAACTTTGATTTATTAAAATCTGAGCGAATGCAACAAATCCCTAAAATTTCCGAATACTAGGGGAATAATACCTAGCATTATTTGCACACACGTCAATATTTAATCAACCTTCTAGGACTAATTAATTTTGCAGTTGTCTATCCTGATATATCAGGATTAAGAAACAGTTGCAAAAGACATATTTGCCCACATTTGACAGTTGGTGGCAACTGATAAAAATTATGTCAGAATACTCCAGTCAAGACAGAGCTTTTGAATGCTATGACATGCACGAGAGCAAATTTTTAACGCCTTTTCAAAGGAAGGCACTTTTGAAAAATTTGCAAGCGAATTTACAGCCAGAATATCGTCGGCGAATTGAAATTATGTTGCTGGCGGATATGGGTAAATCTCAAAGCCAAATCTGTGAAATATTAAGTTGTTCTCAGGAAATGGCACGTTACTGGATTGGTGTGGCAGAGGCAGGTTTGGCGCACAAATGGAATGAGCGCCCAATTGGTAGACCTAAGACTGTTAACGATCAATACATTGAACGTTTGAAAGAATTGGTAAGTAATAGTCCGCGTGAATATGGCTATGCATTTACTTACTGGACAGCCCAATGGTTAAGCAAGCATTTAGCAAATGAATTTGGGATTGCAATTACCGATCGCCATGTTAACCGCTTGCTAAAAAAAATGGGACTTTCCACTAAGCGCAAAAATCCCTGTCCACAAGAAACTGACCTAAATAAGGATGCTGGCATTACGATTGGTGACTTGCAATCCAACTCCGAACCGAGTTTGCATTGGTCATTTAATCTAATTCAGACCAATAACTAAATTAATTAGTCATTTGTCATTTGTCATTTGTCATTTGTCATTTGTCATTTGTCATTTGACTAATGCCCCAATGACCAAATACTGTTTTGGAGGTCAGAAAATGCCATCAGCGTTTTCTCAGCAATATTTAGCTGAACAACTCACCCAAATCTTGGGTGAGTCGCTGTCAGACGGGGAACTTGACAGGTGTCTCAGAGGGCTGGAAATTGTCGAACCATCAGTAGCAAAGCAGTTTTGGCACGCAACTACAGCCCAGCCTGGAATTTATATTGTCCTAACTGGTAAAGTCAGACTGTTGGATAGCTCTAATAACTTAATTACTACTCTGTTATCTGGAGCATCATTTGGCGAATTGACTTTATTTCCAAGAGAGGAATTCAGTCCTTATGTTGCTAGGGCTTCGGTAAACTTACAGCTTTGCTATATCAATCAAGAGATTTTACAGGAGATTATTCGCACACATAGCAGCATCCGCGATCGCCTTTTAAGACGTGCAGAGGTTTGGGATTTGCTGCTGTTATGTTGCCAGAACGCCTTAATTGGGCGTAATGGCTCTGTGGAGGAGATGTTTAAAGCTTTATCCCTATTTGAACGGCACAATCTGGAAAGTGGTTCACTGAGTGCCAATCTCACCATAGATATCAAGCTTTGGTTACTGCATCGCGGAGAACTGCTGGATTCTAACGGGCGAAGATTGACACCTGGAAACATCTATGTGAATCCAAAACAGGGAAGTTGGGAGGTTGCGCAACCAGCGATCGCTTACAGTTTAAGCAATGCTGATTGGCAAACAGCATTACAGCATTGGCCGCAATTGGCAGAGTTAATAGATTTCCAAGAGAGATTGGGGACAGGGAATATAGGATCAGGAAAGGCTTTTGACAATACCCAATCGCCAGTACCCAATCCCCAATCCCCAGTACCCAATCCCCAATCCCCAATCCCCAGCATTGAATCAAAGCAAAGGAGACAACGGGCGTACTTTCCTAGCCCAACAGTCAGGGCGGGGCATTGGTTGGGACGCTTGACTAAACGGTATCCCTTCTTTGAACAACAAAGCGCCTCTGACTGTGGTGCAGCCTGTTTGGTGATGATTAGTCGCTATTGGGGTAAGCGCTTTAATGTCAACCGCATACGGGATTTAAGCAACATCAGCCGGAGTGGGGCGTCAATGCGGGGTTTAACAGCCGCCGCAGAAAATATCGGTTTTACTACCCGTCCAGTGAAAGCCAGCTTTGATAAATTAGCCCAACAACCTTTACCTGCGATCGCTCACTGGGAAGGTAAGCACTATGTTGTTGTCTATGAAGTCAATAAAAAACGGGTGATTGTTGGCGATCCTGCTATCGGCCAACGCACCCTTACCCCAAGCGAATTTAAAGCTGGTTGGACTGGTTATGCACTGTTATTACAACCTACAGACCTACTCAGAGAAACCGAGGAAACGATTACACCATTTTGGCAGTTTTTTGATTTAGTTAAACCTCACTCGCAAGTACTGCTAGAAGTGTTTATTGCTTCGGTATTAATTCAGTTGTTTGGATTAATTACACCCCTATTTACTCAGTTGCTCTTAGATAGAGTCATTGTCCAAGGTAGCACCCTGACTTTAAACGCCGTTGGTTTAGGGTTGCTAATTTTTAGTTTTTTCCGCGTTGCTCTGAATGGATTGCGGCAATATCTACTAGATCACACGGCAAATCGGCTGGGACTAACACTATTGGTCGGTTTTATTAAACATACCTTTCGTTTGCCCTTAGCTTTTTTTGAGTCGCGGTACGTTGGCGATATTGTCTCTCGTGTCCAAGAAAATCAAAAAATTCAGCGCTTTCTAACTGGAGAAGCCCTATCTATTGGTTTGGATTTAATGACGGTGTTTGTCTATGTAGCATTGATGTTTTGGTATAGCTGGCAAATGGCATTATTCAGTTTAGCGATCGTGCCGCCTTTTGTCTTATTAGCGCTCATAGCTACACCTTTCTTGCGCCGTATCAGCCGCGAAGTTTTTAATGCTTCAGCTAAAGAGAACAGTTATCTGATTCAATCCCTCACAGGTATTCGCTCAGTTCGCTCTATGGCAATTGAGCAGACAGTCCGCTGGCATTGGGAAGAACTGCTGAATAATGTTATTAAAAAGACATTTAGTGGACAGATAATTAGTAACCAACTCCAAATTCTCAGTTCCAGTATCGAATCGATAGTAACCACAGGATTACTTTGGTTTGGTGCATGGATGGTGATTCAAAATCAACTGACTATTGGACAATTAGT
>JBGTMK010000449.1:0-13019 GCA_041743605.1 Nostoc sp. | reverse complement strand
AAAAAACCTTATCCGAACCGTATTGAGAGTGGGCGTGGCTTCTATTGGAAAAATGACAAATAACAAATGACTAAAACAATTCTGCTGATTGGTAGCAACGGTCAAGTTGGTCAAGAATTGAAACAAATTCTCCCATCCTATGGCAATGCTATCTCAGTGGCACGCCCAACAGTAGACCTTGCCCAGGCTGATACTCTTCTTAGCATTATCAGAGCAAAGCAACCACAAATCATCATTAACGCTGCGGCTTATACCGCTGTAGATAAAGCTGAAAGCGAATCCGAACTTGCTACCGCTATTAATGCTACTGCACCTCTCATTCTTGCTGAAGAAAGCCAAAAATTAGGAGCTTTTCTAATTCATATTTCCACCGATTATGTTTTTGATGGCAATGGATGTAACCCATATCAAGAAACGGATACACCTAACCCCTTGAGTGTCTATGGAAAAACCAAACTTGCTGGAGAAGAAGCGATTCGGCAAACTTGCGCCCATCATTTCATTCTCCGCACTGCTTGGGTTTATGGAAACTTTGGCAAAAGTAACTTTGTCAAAACTATGCTGCGACTCGGTGCAGAACGCCAAGAACTACGTGTCGTTGCCGACCAAATTGGTAGCCCAACTTGGGCGCAAGATATAGCCACAGTTATCGCCCAGACAATTCCCCAGTTAACCCCAGAAATTAGCGGCACTTATCACTACACTAATAGCGGCGTTGCTAGTTGGTATGACTTTGCCGTTGCCATTTTTGAAGAAGCCCAACAGCTAGGATTTCCTCTAAAAGTTGAAAATATTGTCCCCATTACAACTGCCGAATATCCCACACCAGCCCGTCGCCCTGCCTATTCTGTCCTAGCTTGTGGAAAAATTTCAGCAATTCTAGGGACTTATCCCCCCCATTGGCGACAAAGACTCCGACAAATGCTTACAGATTTGAAAATTGGGTATGGAGAATTAGGTGACAAGGGAGAGGTGACAGGTGACAGGTGATAGGGAAAATAATCTGTACCCTGTAACCTGTACCCTATTCCCTTCTTCACTACCCATTCCCTATTTCTTTTGACTCTTTAATACTCCCGTTTCATGTTGTATGGGTAAGACATCTAAAATATCAGTTTGGGAACAATATTTTAAATCATCTAAACAGTCAAGACGCAACAATCGTTGACCATGACTAGCTTGGTGAAGTAATCCCAATAAGTTATCTTGCCACTGAGAGTAAAGAGCGATCGCACTAACAACTTCATCATTACCAGCTAGTTCTTCTGGTGACAACTGGGTTTGCTGCAAAATACTATGAGCGATCGCACCTGCACAAACTGTATCCTCTAAGGAAAAACTACCCTCCCAACCAGAACCGACAATCCACACTGTCTCTGGTTGTTTCTCTAGAAGAAATTGCACCATCGCCGCCCGGTTAATTAAGGCTGCTGCTAATACATTTGGCGAGTCTTGTACCCGTTGTAAAGCACGAGTACCATTTGTGGTGCTGATAAACAAACGCCGCCCTTGCACTAATTCTGGTGTGCAGTCGAGGGGAGAGTTACCTAACTCAAAGCCAGCTACTTTCGCACCGCCGCGTTCTCCAGCCCGCAAACGTTTTTCTGAAGGCCATTTTTCGCTAACTTCAATTAACTGATCTAAATTGCTGAATACTTGTACAGCTTCGCCTCCAGATGCCAGGACAGTCGCTATTGTGCTAGTGGCTCGCAAAACATCGACTGCGATCGCACATTCTGGTGCTTTATCCGTTGGAGTCAATTCAGGAGTGTGATATACGAATAGCTTCACGTGCTGGATACACCTGCTTTATTAATACTGCCGCAAATAATATTCTACCTAGTTGGTGTCACTAACTATAGTTACAATTGCTCCTAGAGCATTTTTTACCATCAAAATACAAAATGTATCTCATTCAATACATAGATGGGATTGGGGAGTGGGAAGTAAAGAATGGGCAAGAGACCTGCTTAAATACTCAAAAAGCCCATTTTTAGGCTTTTAGACTTTCATACTTGCTGCACTATCTTGTAATCTAAAACAAGAACAGACTTTCTAAATAGGGAAAAGTGTAAAGCTTCAAGGTTACAGCGCTAAGGGACAGATATTCACCTATTCCCCATTCCCTATTCCCCACTCCCCATCAAAATTGCTATGGCACCTTTACCCGACTACCGCCCTAAACAACTATCTTTAGGCCCGTTGGAAGCAGAAATTTTAGATATCGTCTGGGAACTTGGTTCAGCCACAGTCAAGGATGTACACGATCGCATCCTCGCTGATCCCAACCGCGAATTAGCATATACTTCTGTCACCACCGTTTTACGTCGCCTCACTGAAAAAGGTTGGCTGGCCTGCGATAAGAAAGAGCGAGCATTCTATTGGCGGCCAATGCTGAGTAAACAGCAATCAGATGTCATCAAAGCTCACGAGCAGTTACAGCGATTTCTGGCGGTGGGGAATCCCGATGTTATTGCTGCCTTTGCTGATAGTCTGGATGAAGCAGCTAGTGAGCAAATAGCAGCGATCGCCAAACGCATTCAATCTGCACGCCAAGCCAGGGAGGAACAATGATGCATTTCATGATGATTTTGATTGCTTTGGTAGTTGCCTGTTGGTTAAGATCCTCTGGGAATCAACCCCAAGGTAATTGGAGTCTGCGGTGGCAGCGATCGCTATTTTTGTTTCTCTTCCCACCCTTGCTAATTTTCATGACTGCGATCGCTGTGCTGTTCATGGGCCCCCAAGGACAAATGGGCGGAATGTATACAGGCTCAATTAGTTATTTATTAGCATTAATTTATTTGGCATTTTTTGCCATTTCATGCATTAAACTTGCCTTCCAGGGTTGGCAGTCTGTAGAATCTGCCCGTAATTGTCCCTTAGTAAATGTTGGCAATAGACGAGCTAGATTGCTGCAAACCGGGGCGCTGTTCGCAGGTCAAATTGGTTTTTGGCAACCAGAACTAGTAGTTAGCCAAGGATTAGTGCAAACTCTCTCACCAACTCATTTAGAAAGCGTCTTAGCACATGAGCAAGGGCATCACTATTATAGGGATACGTTCTGGTTTTTTTGGCTGGGTTGGGTGCGTTCCTGCACTGCATGGTTGCCAAATACAGAGTCTTTGTGGGAAGAACTTTTGGCATTGCGCGAACTCCGTGCCGACGGTTATGCAGCATTGCAGGTAGACCCTCTAGTGCTAGCGGAATCACTTTTATTAGTGGTTAGTAGCAGCCCAGTCTTATCAGAAATTTGCTGTGCTGCATTAGGTTCTTCTCATGGAGGCGATCGCTTAGAACAAAGAGTAGAAGCTCTATTAGCGCCACCAGAACCCACACCTCAGATAACTTGGAAGTCATGGCATGGCTTCCTTTTAGCCTTCCTGCCTTTAGGAACTGTGATATTTCACACCTGAGTAAAAATCCCAGTCCTTTAATTGCGAATTGCGTTAGCGGAGCGGGGCGTTAGCCCATTGCGAATTGTGCTGACACCAACCCAGTTACTCGCAATTGGCATTCGCCAACCAGTTCCAAAGGCGCGATCGGTGATTTTTAAGCCGGGGGGTGCTTGTCGCCGTTTAAATTCAGCCCGCGCCACCATTTGGATTACTCGGTCTACAATCACCGGATCGTGACCGGCTGCAACTATTTGCGCTGCTGATTGGTGGTTGTGAATCAGGCGTTGCAAAATATCGTCCAAAATTTCGTAGGGCGGTAGAGAGTCTTGATCCACTTGACCTGGTTTGAGTTCGGCGCTGGGTGCTTTAGTCAAGACCTTTGGCGGGATGATTTCATTATTGCGATTTAACCAATGACAAAGTGAATACACACGGGTTTTAGGAACATCTGCAATTACTGCTAACCCGCCATTCATATCGCCATAGAGAGTACAGTAACCAACTGCCATTTCTGACTTGTTACCGGTAGATAAAAGCAGATAACCAAATTTATTAGCGATCGCCATTAATAAATTACCCCGAATCCGGGATTGGATATTTTCCTCAGCCAGTCCAAACTCAGTACCCGCAAACAAATCACCTAAAGTTTGATCGAAGCCTTGCATTAACTCGCCAATTGCTAAAAGATTAGTCTTAATCCCCAAATTTTCCGCTAATGCCACAGCATCACTAATGGAATGCTCGGAACTGTAAGGGGAAGGCATGAGAACACCGAAAACATTTTCTTTACCAAGTGCAGCGCTTGCGATCGCAGCTACTATTGCAGAGTCAATACCGCCACTTAAACCCAACACTACTTTAGAAAAGCGACACTTCCGGGCATAATCTCGCACTCCCAAAACCAACGCTTGCCAAATTTCTTCATCTTCCGATTCATAGACAGGTGCTATAGAACCTAATTGAAAATCCCGCAACGCTTCATCAAATTCGGCCACCACTAAATCGGTATCAAAACCACGGGCGCGACATATAATTTCACCTTGACGATTCAAGGCAAAACTACGTCCATCAAAAATTAGGTCATCATTTCCACCAACCTGATTAGTATAAATAATCGGTTGTTGAAAACGTACTGCACTATGCCTGAGCATTGTTTCTCGAAACTCTTGCTTGCCGACAGTGTAGGGCGAAGCAGACAAATTTACAATCAAATCTACACCCAAAATTGCTAAGTCAGCAATCGGATTTGCTGTATAACTACGCTTGCCCCAAAATTCCTCATCATTCCATAAATCTTCGCAAATAGTTACGCCAACATGGATATCATCTAGGGTGAAATAATTAGCTTCCAAACCTGGTTCAAAATAGCGACGTTCATCAAATACATCGTAAGTAGGCAAAAGTCGCTTATGAAAAATTTGCTTTACCTTGCCATTTTCTAACAGAGATATGCTGTTAAATAAAGTTTTACCACCACTAATATGTGCTTTGATATTGGGTTCAACAGTTCCTACCAACACAGCTAAATTTGGTGGTAAATCTTGGGCTAAGTTTTGTAAAGTGATGCCCATCGCTTCCACAAAACTAGGATTTAGTAATAAATCTCTTGGTGGATAGCCACATAAAGAAAGTTCTGGTGTCAACAACAAACGCACACCGCTAGATGCTGCTCGTTGTGCTGCCTCCAAGATTTTTTGGGCATTTAAAAGCAAATCACCAATTGTCGGATTAATTTGAGCGATCGCAATTTTCATATTATTTGTCATTAGTCATTGGTCATTTGTCATTTGTCAAGAGTCATAAGTTCTTCTGGACTTTCGACTCTGCAAAGTAAGGTGAGTTCGACAAGTCTTATTTGACCTCTCCCCCAGCCCCTCTCCGACGCACAGAGGGGAGCGAAAAGCTGAATTAATTTTTCGTTGCTCCTCCCTTTCCGTTTCGGGGAGGGAGGCTGGGAGGGAGAGGTTCATCGAACTTACGTTCAAGTGATTGATTAAATAAACACCAAGGGTTTATCTTTTAAGGGGGCAAAAGCTTCGGCGTCAAACTTATATAAACTAGCTGGACGGCCAGCACCCCGTGATACCTTAATTCCGGTATCGCATAAAAAACCTAACTTGAGTAGACGCGCCCGAAAATTAGAATAATCGGAAAAGTTATCACCTAAAACTGTGGCGTATAACTGATATAAATCATTTAAGGTGAACATTTCTGGCAAGACTTCAAAAGCCACTGGGCTGTACTCTAATTTATTTCGTAATCGCCTGTGTCCATAAGCAAGAATCTCGTTATGGTCAAAAGCTAATTGTGGCACTTGTTTGACTGGATACCAAGCGATGCCAGTCATGCGATCGGCAATTAATTCGGCTTCTTCAAATCGCACTAGGGCAAAGTAACTAACTGATAGATAACGCACACCATAACTATCAGTTGCTTCCCGTGGATCGCGATTCGGCCCGCCAAAGGTATACAGTTGTTCTAAATAGAGATTGTTGACCTTAATTTTCTCTGCCATAATGCGATATGCGGCATCTTCTAAAGACTCTCCTGGACGTACCAAAGTACCGGGAAGACTCCAATGATTTAAAAATGGTTCTTGCTGTCGCATTACTAGTAGAACTAACAGCCGATTTTGTACAGTATCTACAGAAAAAATTACATTATCAACACCAACCTTGAAATCGGCCAAAGGTTGTTGGTTTAACGGAGTTGGTATCTTCTTTTGTGAACGTCCTGGCATTCGTACAAATGCTCTCGATTAATATAGGCAACTACAGGGGCTGTGAGGGCTTGAGAATCTCCATGTTCGCGGTACGCTGTTGAGGAAACATCTAGACCGGTCAGACTAGCGATCGCAATCTTGCCTCCCAGCTTTTGCACTACCTCTGAACTAGACTCATCTATTGCATATCCGGGTCGCGGTACAATCAGTAGTTGCACTTCCTGTAACAAATCTTCAATGCGATACCAACGTGGTAGCTGAGTCAGTAAATCTGAACCAATTACTAACGTCAATTGGGCGTCCTCACCCCAAGTTAGCTTCGCTTTCTCGACTGTTTCCAGTGTTCTGAAGCTACTCAATTCTTGTTCCAAAGCAATATTGTGTCGTGGCGCGTCTATATCCGCAATCAATAGTCGCAACATTGCCGCCCGATGCTGTAAGGGTGTTTGATGGGACTTAAATGGATTATCTGCTGCCCAAACCGCTACCCAATCATAACGCTCAGATAACCAACTCAGAACTTTTTGATGTCCCGCAGTTGGTGGATCGGCACTCGTTCCAAACAAAGCAACTCTCATAGTAATTCGTAATTCGTAGTTCGTAATTCGTAATTAAGACAGACTGAAAGAGTACTTTTACTTATGTGTTCTCTGTGCCTCTGCGGTTCGTTTCTTAGTTTCTTCAGTCAACAGCCGTAACCCCTCAGAAATTTCTACCTGCAACGTGACAGGATTATCCAAACGCCGTGTTTGTTGTGGCAAACTAGCAACTGAGGCTGCGGTACGTTGACGAATTGTTGCTAACGACTCTAACGGTTGTACCCGTTGACCTTCCTGCACTACCAATTGCAACAAAGGTTCTTCGTTCAAAAGACTTTCACCTAAGAGTCCTAATCTGTCTGCTTTTACCTTACCTCCCGTAAACGAGCGAAAAATCTGCTTGCGCCCTGGATAAGTAACTTTACCACTCGACCCTTTCATCACTGGGATGCCATCAATGTCTACAAGTTTATAAACTCCGTTTACGGGCGAACCTGTAACTAGTCGTGTTCCCAGTCCGTAACCATCAATTTCGGCCCCAGCAGCTTTTAATCTGGCAATTTCCCACTCGTCTAAGTCGCCACTGGCAAAAATTGGTACACCGGGAAGGAGCGATCGCACCTGTTTTGATAAGGTAACTAAATCTCCTGAGTCCAATCGCACTCCTGTTAATTGCATTTCCCCGGAATTTACTTTTTCGGCCAAGCGCTCGGCAGCAGCAATGGTATCGTAAGTATCAATCAGCAACGGCGCACCCGGAAAATATCGATGAAATGCACTAAAAGCTTGTTCTTCAGTGCCTTCTATTGCTGACAATGCCATCACTAAGGCGTGTGCCATCGTACCACTTGGCTGTTGTCCTAGTTGTAGTGCTGCTAACACATTAGAAGTGGAATCTAACCCACCCGCCAAAGCCGCCCGCGCCGCCCACAAGGAAGCCTGGGGACTAAATGCTCGTCTTGTGCCAAATTCTAAAAGTGTTGCTGACTCCCCCGCTACATCCCGCAATCTTGCTGCTTTTGTGGCAATCAAAGTCTGGTAATTAATCGTATTCAGAAGGTAAGTTTCCACTAGTTGGGCTTGCCAAAGGGGTGCTTCCACCCGCAACAGTGGCTCATTGGCAAATACAGCCGTCCCTTCTGGTACTGCCCAAACATCACCGGTAAACTTTCCCTCAGCTAAAAGTGACCAAAAGCGATCGCTTGCGTGAGCAAAAATTCCTGTTGCCTGTAATGCCGCAATTTGCGAAGAACTGAAGCGGATTTTGGCTAAATATTCCAATGCCTGTGTCAGCCCCATTGCAATTAAATAACCAAAACCCTCTGGCAATCGTCTGACAGACAATTCAAAGCTTGCCCGTCTTTGTTCTATACCTTCACCTGTGTAACAAGCTGCCATCGTTAACTGGTAAAGATCGGTTAGTAAGCTGTAGTCATCCGCAGATAGGTTTAGTTCCTGTTTCTGCTGGCTCTGCTGTTTATGTACATAGTCCAAATCTGGCAAAGTTGTCATGCAAGAGCTTCCTTACAAGATGCTTCTTTTATTTATGGTAATATTTACCATAAATAATGTCAACTCCCAGCAAGTATATTTTCTGAGATTGCCATATAACGGTAGAATTATTGGCAAATTAATACTAACTTTATAAAATACTTAATATTTTTTAATAGTAAAAGCTGGCAATAGTGTTAATCGAATCACATCGTTACGGATGCGAATTTAATAACCTGCAAGATATCAGTCCGTTAATCAAAGGAAACAAAATTTTGTTAGAGAATATTTGTTTGCTAGCATTTTTTAAGGCTGGGGTTGAATAAATAACTATGTTACAATTAGAATCAACGAGAAAAGCTTGATATTTTGACAAGCTAAAGTATTGCGAAGTTATCTAAATAAACATTGCATATAATCTCGATATATTGAGAATTAGAACCAGCCTTGAATATTAGCATTAAAGTATAGGTAGCACAATTAAAGTGACTCAAAAAAAGGAGTCCAATATTATGGCTATTTCCAAAATCATTGCTAAGATAACTGAGTATATTTCTGAAGCTGCAATGCGGATTTTTGGCCCTACGGATGATGCTTATCCTGTTATCGGTGTGCAACCTTTTACAGGTGAGCCTTATGATAAGCGTACAGCCGATACTTGGTAGGTACTGATACGCCATTTTAAAAAGAGTTATCAACAAAAAGATCCTCGACTTCTTGAAGGATACTGCTGGCGAATTGAGGGTAAGACCCCTCAAGCTAACCAGTTTTAGAATCACAAGATATTTCTGATGGTAATTTCTTTAAAGTGCAGTGTGACACTGCACTTTTTTAGTCACAAAAATGTGCGACCAAATTACAACCAAACTGTATCTGGACATTTGTTGTGATTAAATTGAGCTACTTAATCAAGACTCACAAACACTTCAGAAGGCAGAAGTACGTTCGCGCAGGGTGTCGTAGACAAGGCAGAGGGCAGAAGGAACCCACGTTTAAAAACGTGGGATTGATCTTGGACGCTTTGTATCTCGCGCTACGCGTCTCGATACAATTCTTTTTTTAAACGTGGCTCTATACCCAGCAACTTTAGTTTTTATTAATACTTCTTTCCTTCTGCCTTCTGCCTTCTGCCCTCTGCCTTTCTTGTAAACACCGCAACAGCATACAGAGGGATAATTGCGTTGACTTGACCCTGAAAAATAATGATGAGAATAGCAGCTAAAATACTCAGTAAAATAATACCGTTGGAGTAAACCAGGCGATCGCCCAACAGTAACAACTGCCGAGGTAGAAAACTATCTCTGGCTAACATTGAGGCAAGTAACGGGTTCCCCAAAGTTTAAAGGTTCCTGCTTTAAACCCATCAGAAAAAGTGATATACCTGCGGTCATCAGAAAGTCGCCACCCAGAAGTTTTGTATTCAACAGAACCATGTGTTTGCTCTTTCTTAAACTTTGGAAATCCTTTCCAGCAGCTTTGGACTTTCAGCTAGTTTGAGTGTTGCTTCACAGGCAAACTGGATGGGATAATCATTGCGTTTTTGCCAGAACTGCGATCGCGGGGTAAAACAGTGCTGGTGATTAGCCATGATGATCGCTATTTTCATTTAGCAGACCGAATTATCAAACTTGACTATGGAAAAATAGAGTACGATAAAACTTAATCTGGCAAAACAATTGATAATTGTTAAAAGAATATTTGGAGTTTGACTAAATAAAACTAATGTCTGAACAAAAGCCCATAAGTCCTTGGAACTACAAACCTTGGTGGTGTCAACCCTGGTCTATAGTTCTCACATCTATCACACTGATTAGTAGTAGCTGGTTACTATTTAAAACTATCTGGCTAACAGTTCTCGTTTCCATACCCATAGGAACATGGATGGTATTTTTTGTCTTTTTTTGGCCACAACTAATGATTCGCAGTGGAATTTTGGAGTCGTATAAAGAGTAGTTTGGGCTTAATGTAATGCTGAAAATTAGTCCAGGTAGAGAAAATTATTCCACCGTGTTCAGAGATTTAGCATTTTAGATCGTGTCCAGCTAATTATATCAAGTTCGGGTGATTACTTGTAATAAAATCTATCAATGTAGCGACTATCTTAAAAGTCAAGCGTAGGCGTAGCCCGCCGTAGACATCGGTTTTTTGTAAAAATTTATGAAACCGATGCCTACTGTGGTCACTGAGCTTTGTCGAAGTGCGGGCTACGCATCTGTGTACTCGATTGCGGTGCGACAAAGTTTGAAGTACTCCAACACGATTTTAAAGTACCTCAACACGACTTTCAAGTACTTAGAAATATTCCCCGGTACTCAGATCAACTCATGTGATTCGACACTAGCTAGTAGGCGAAAAATCGAGGTAAGTCTGAAGAAATATTAACGCTACTTTAAGCGGACATTATATCATCTATGCATAGACGCGCAGAGATGAGCAAAACTGTGCTTCAAAGTTAAGCGATCGCTCAAGCAGATGATGAGAAGAAGTTCCCAGAGTCGGAAACCGATCTTGGTAACTTGCGTACATATAAGTAAGCAAATAGTATCAAAAATATCAGACTTTACGAATAACCTGATAATATAATAAGTTTTGATAATTTTTAGCTAATATTGATATTTTTAAAGCTGGCTTTGGGCAAAAGACCTTGTAAGCAGCTACATACTCAGGAAATTTCCACAGGGAAAGTTAGGGTGACATGAACAACAGAGCAAACCAAAGGCATGAAGAACATCATGTAATACAATATTTCTGTATATTCAACCGAATGTTGATTTTCGTTGCAGAGATGTTAATGTCACGCAGCCTTGTTGCTGGAGAGGTAATGCTGCGGTTTTTTCAAAATTTCCAGCGTCCTAGACTTTCCTGGCTAAGGCTCAGACACTCATCTGTGAAAACCCAAGTTGTTCCTCTACCTGAAAATGAACCAGAAAGGCTCAAAGCGCTGGCGGACTACAATATTCTGGATACCCTCCCGGAACAAGCATTTGATGACCTAACTGTTCTTGCTGCCTACATTTGTAAGACTCCAATTGCTTTAATTAGCTTAGTTGATAGCGATCGCCAATGGTTTAAATCTAAGCTTGGACTAAAAAGTAGCGAAACACCCAGAGATGGGTCTTTTTGCTCCCATGCCATTCTTCAACCAGAGAATATATTAGTGGTTCCCAACGCCATTAAGGACGATCGCTTTAATAAAAATCCCTTAGTCAAAGGTAATCCCAAAATTCGTTTTTATGCTGGTGTCCCTCTAATCACGCCCGATGGTCTTCCAATTGGGACGTTGTGTGTTCTAGATACCATTCCTCATCACCTAACTTACCAGCAGTTAGATGCACTGCGCCGCCTAAGTCGTCAGACGATCGCTCAGATGGAACTTATTCAGGAAGTTCGCAACCGTCAACAGGCATCGCTGACTGATGAATTAACCGGTTTGCATAACCGACGTGGCTTCTTCTTGATGGCTGAACAAGAGTTAAAAATTGCTCACCGCACGAAAGCATTATGCTGGGTGATCTTCATTGATTTAGATGGGCTAAAACAGGTTAATGACACCCTTGGTCACGACATGGGAGATGCCTTGATTATTGATGCTGGTCGATTACTCAAGCAAAGTTTTCGGAACTCGGATATTGTTGCCCGCTTAGGTGGAGATGAGTTCATTGTTTTCATCTCTAGCTATTTTCAAGATGCTGATAGCATTCAAGTATATCTGCAATCAAACATCGCCGACTTTAATCAACAGCAAAACCGTAGCTATGAAGTTTCAATGAGTATGGGGATAGAGGGTTACTCACCAGAAAGTAATATGTCTTTAGAACAACTAATCGCCAGGTCTGACAAATTAATGTACGATCATAAGCGTCTCAAGCGGCAATCTCTTAGATAACAGCCTTTGATTACGAATTACGTTAGCGCAGCGTTAACGACGCAGGAGCGTCATTACGAATTACGAATTACGAATTACGAATTACGAATTATCTTAATTTACTACTTGGCTACCATGACTCCGGGGGTCATCTTGATTAGTCGTTGGTGCGACTGGGGCTGAAAATTTGGAAACTTTGCCGCTAGCTTGAGCATAAGGAAGAGACGAACCAGTAACCAAAGCTTCTAAGTTACTAGCCATAATCGTCCGGGGTTGATCGCCGATCGCTTGAGCTATGGTTTCTCCTTGCTGACTCAAAAATACAAAATGGGGAATCCCATCTACCCGATATCTCAGCATTTCCGGCAGCCATTTGGTATTATCTACATTCAGCATGACAAAATTCATCTTGTCAGCATACTCTGTTTCTAGTTGAGTGATATCTGGTGCCATTTTCAGGCAGACAGTACACCAATCTGCATAAAACTCTACTAGAGATGGTTTGCCGTTGCTGATTGCTACTTCTAAAGGTGTGGATGCCTCGCTTAACTTAGCTAGAGTTGCCGAGGTGGTTTCAGTTCGCAATCCTAAGACGAGGGAAACGCTAAGTGCGATCGCTACCATTACAATTAAGAAGTTTCTCAGGCGTTTCCCGAATGTGGATTCAGGTTTTTCGGGAGAATTAACAGGTGAATCAGTACTCATAACAGAATTATTAAAACTTATTAAGCAATTTCTTCTTTAGTTTAACTGACTCCACGCGCTCTTTTCTCTCTCTCCACCTTTGAAAGCTTTAACAGGGAATTGGGGATTGAGTACACTTAAAGATTTGAATTGGGAGTGAACTAATCCTAGTTACCCAGTCCCCAATCACCTATTTACTTAAGAGACTTCCAAATAAAAAAATATCTAATTAACTCCTGTGGGGTGGGCGTCTCGCCATTGGTGTCAACTTAATCTATAAATAGCTTAGCTGCGTGCTTCATAACCCGCCACAGAATGAA
>JBGTMK010000448.1:0-3427 GCA_041743605.1 Nostoc sp. | reverse complement strand
TTTGAATCTTGGGCTAAAACAATGCAAGCGCGATCGCATGGCTTACCCCTTTGTCCTCAATGTCAATCTCCCACCCCACCCGGTGAACTCCAGCGCTGGGCAGTCTGTTCTGTCTGTGCTGCTAAAAAGTTTTGAAAGCAAAATAGTTTAACGATTATTAGTTGAGCAGAATTTATCCTGAAGTAACTTGCTACTCTCACATAAAATAGTTCTGATTCTTGAGAAAAAAGATATTTTTCTGTTAAAATGTACCGAATGTGGTATGGAAAACATACTATTTATCTTAAAATCTATGCCTTAACCCATCCTTAAGGAGGAAGTTAAAAGGCTGGATAAATCAAAAGCTTTACTTTTAGTCTTGATCCCTAATAAGTTTTAGACAAAATCTATAGGTGTTCACTCTAACGATTATTGAAATATATAACAAGATTATAAAAATATCCTGAAGTTTATTTTTTGCTTGGGATCGCTGAAACCTATAGAAAATAATGACTTTTTGGCTCTTATCCGTCTTTATATATAGAAGCAGAATATAAGGATGAAATTCAGCCAGAAACTGCACTAAAGATTAATCCAAATGAAACCTATTAAAGTTTTAGCATCTGCCTGTAAATATTGCCGTCATTACCAGCCAGAAGGTCGTCGTGGCGGAACGTGTCAGCAGTTAGGAGCGCCTGTTCAAGCAACTTGGAAGGCTTGCTCTTTGGCGCTCCCACCTTTTGCACCTTCTTGGGAAACCTTAGAAGATGCTTGGAGTTTGCCAGATGCAGCCCCAGTTTTAACATCTTGTCAATCTCTAGCCTCAGATTTAGACAATGCTGCTCTTGCCCCTGTTGAGGAAATAAATGCCTCTATATCTGAACAGGTAAAGACTAAAGCAGTTGTTATTTAGTCATCCATTATTACTGAATAGAATTCGTAGTCTGCTTAAGATAAGATTTGTTTTTAAGATATTTAGTGCTGTAAATTTTGACATCTACAAAAATCGCACCCTTTAGTGAGGTGCGATTTTTGCAATTTTAAGGTAGCCAAGGAAAAGAGCGGAAATCTGGTGGACGCTTTTCGAGAAAGGCTTGTTTGCCTTCAGATCCTTCTTCTGTCATGTAATAGAGTAACGTGGCATTGCCAGCGAGTTCTTGTAAACCAGCTTGTCCGTCACAATCAGCGTTGAAGGCAGCTTTGAGACAGCGAATTGCGATCGGGCTTTTTTCTAAAATCTCTTGCGCCCATTGAATACCTTCGGCTTCTAGTTGTTCTATTGGGACGACGCTATTAATTAAGCCCATTTCTAGAGCTTGCTGGGCATCATATTGGCGGCAGAGAAACCAAATTTCTCTAGCTTTTTTTTGTCCCACAATGCGGGCGAGATAGCTGGCTCCAAAACCACCGTCGAAACTACCGACTTTCGGGCCAGTCTGTCCGAAAATGGCGTTATCGGCAGCGATGGTAAGGTCGCAAATTAAGTGTAGGACGTGCCCACCACCGATCGCATATCCAGCCACTAAAGCAATCACCACTTTCGGCATAGAACGAATCAGCCGTTGTAAGTCCAGCACATTCTAGCGAGGGATGCCAGTATCGTCCACATAACCCGCATGTCCCCTTACACTTTGATCGCCACCAGAACAGAAAGCATATTTACCATCAGTATGTGGGCCATAACCCGTAAATAGGACGACACCAATAGTAGTATCTTCACGAGCATTACAGAAAGCGTCGTACAGTTCAAAGACAGTTTCAGGACGGAAAGCATTGCGTTTGTGGGGACGGTTAATAGTGATTTTTGCAATGCCGTCAGTTTTTTGATACAGAATATCTTCGTAGGTTTTGGCAGTTTCCCAGTTAATTTGCATTGTATGGAGTGCGCTGTTGTGCTTGAGAATTTTATCGCGGACGTAGGGACATCCGATACCTGCGGTGGGCTACGCCTACGCTAAAATTGGTATCTCAAGCCTTTACAATCTGGTAATTGTCTGGGTGTTGAGGAATAAAAATGCGACGTGACACCATCTTCTACAAATTATTTAAGCAATTCCCCGGTTTGCTGTTTGAATTAGTAGATGAACCTCCCGCAGAGGCGGAAAATTACCAGTTTGAATCGGTTGAAGTAAAAGAAACAGCGTTTCGGATTGATGGAGTATTTTTACCTCCCGCTAATGCAATTTCCAAAACCGTCTTTTTTGCAGAAGTCCAGTTTCAGAAGGACGAAGACTTATATCACCGCTTCTTTAGCGAATTGTTTTTGTTTCTCTACCGCAACTCTATCCGTTACGATGACTGGTTTGGAGTCATAATTTTTGCTTCTCGCAGCTTGGAACCTTCTAACTCAACGATTCACCGCGCTTTGTTAGAAAGTGGCCAAGTCAGGCGGGTTTATCTGGATGAGTTGGGGGATTTGCGAGAACAACCTTTGGGATTGGGTTTGATGTTGCTGACAAATGTTACTTCTGAAACCGAAGCAGTAGAAGGGGCGCGGTTTTTGCTGGAGCAAGCACGGCAACAATCTGAACAAGCGATAATTGATTTAGTGACGACGATTATCGTCTACAAATTTTCTAACCTGAGTCGAGAGGAGATTGCAGCAATGTTGGGACTGAATTTGGAAGAACCACGGGCTATTCGAGAAGCGAAGCAAGAAGGAGAAAGAAAGGTCGTTTTACGACAGTTAAACCGACTTGTGGGTGCAATTCCTGATGCGCTTCTGTCACAGATTCAAGGGTTATCGGTGGAACAGTTGGAAGCTTTAGGTGATGCTTTGTTGGATTTCTCTATACTTGCTGATTTGGAAGAGTGGTTACAAGGTGAATTAAGGGGATAAGTTTCACCAAGAGACACAGAGGAGAAGGGCGATACCTGCGGTGGGCTACGCCTACGCACTCCGTAAAATAATGATGGCTACAAATAAAGTTTTCCGTAGTAAAGAAGGATTTGCAGACACGCAGGTATATTAGAAGCGGTGGGAGGATGTGCGATCGCTCGTCCTCCGACTGTTAAAACGACTATTTGGTGAAATCGCTTAAGAAAGTTGTTGGAATTGAGATTGCGATCGCGAGCTTAAGTATTGACATTTGTATATACAAACGTTACTATAATATATGACAGAGGCTGTATCAGGCTTTGACTGGGATGATGGAAATATTGAAAAATGTCAAAAGCACGGAGTCTCATTAGAGGAAATTGAGGCTTTGTTTCTTGATAAAAGTCTTAGGATTTCACCTGATATGAAACATTCTGAAAGTGAGGATAGATTTATTGCAACAGGTGTATCAATCAAAGGTAAATATATTTTCGTAGGATTTACATTCCGGGAAAAGCAAGGAAAAAGGTTAATTAGGCCTATCAGTACTCGTTATATGAGAGAGAAAGAGGCGAAAAAATATGAAGAAAATATTTCCTAGAATCAAAACTGATGAAGAATTAGAAAGTT
>JBGTMK010000447.1:0-12105 GCA_041743605.1 Nostoc sp. | reverse complement strand
CAATTCCCAATGCCCCATCCCCAATGCCCAATACCCAATACTAATCAGATTTTTTCGTATCCACTGATTTACTTGCCTTTGGTACGACTAGCACCTTATCAACGCGATTGCCATCCATATCCATCACTTCAATTCGCATCCCCTGCCATTCAAAATGATCTGCTGCGGCAGGAATACGTCCTAAATGGGTGATGACAAAACCGCCTAGTGTTTGATAACTGCCGCGTTCATCAGATTCCCACTCTTCCATACCGAAAAGTTCCAAAAATTCCTCTACAGGTAACATCCCATCCAAAAGCCAGGAACCATCTTCGCGTTGTACAGCTTGTGGATGATCTTGTCCATCTGTTGAAGGAACATCACCCACGATTTCACTCATGATGTCGTTGAGAGTGACTAATCCTTGAATTACGCCGTATTCATCGACTACTAGCGCCATGTGAGTGATGGTTTGCTTGAACAATTCCAAAACTTTCAAGCCACGGGTGCTTTCTGGCACAAATACAGGCTGCCGCAATCCGATGGTCAAGTCGAGTGGTTCTCCTCGGAAACTCCTAGCTAATAAGTCGGTGACAGGGATAACACCTAGCACATTGTCAAGTCCCCCCTGACAAACTGGGTATCGAGAATAGGCATTATCAAACATTTTTTGGCGATTTTCTTCGGGAGAGTCGTCTAAGTCTAGCCAGACAATATCGGGACGGGGTGTCATTAAGTAGTTGACAGGGCGATCGCCTAAACGAAAGACTCGCTCCACCATATCCTGTTCAGCTTCCTCAAAAGTACCCGCTTCAGTGCCTTGCTCAATTAAGATTTTAATTTCTTCTTCGGTGACTTGCGGCTCGGTAGAAGCTGTAATTCCCAGCACTCGCAGGATCAAATCTGTAGAAGCGCTTAAGAGATAAACCATTGGGGAAGCGATCGCTGATAAAGCACGCATTGGAATCGCTACAATCGATGCAATCCTTTCTGGGTTATTTAACGCCAGACGCTTCGGAACCAATTCGCCAATAATCAGTGACAAATAGGTAATAATCAAAACCACGATGCCAAAGGATATCGGTTGACTATAAGGTGCTAACAAGGGTACAAGTCGCACATAGACTGCCAATCGACTGGCAATTGTTGCTCCTCCAAAAGCACCAGTCAAGATACCGATCAGAGAAATACCCACTTGAACAGTTGACAGGAAATGATTTGGAGACTCCGCTAGTTTCAATGCTGCCCTTGCTTTGATATCTCCTTGATTAGCAAGCTGCTGTAGCCTAACTTTCCGTGCCGAGACGATCGCCATCTCAGACATAGAAAACACGCCATTGGCAATAATTAGCACCAAAATGATTAAAATTTCAAAAGTGATGGAGGACATGTTTAAAATTGCCGCTTCTCAGAGCGAACGTAGCTCAATCCCTAGTATCTAGTATTAAAGGTGCTTTGATAAATGCTTTGACTGTACACAAAGTAATAGTTATAGTTCTTAAGTTTATTAGTCGCTGTAGATTATTCTTCCACTGAAGGAATAAGAAGGCTATTAACACTTTTAAAATAGTTGACATAAACTGCCTCAAGACTTGCTGATCCACAAAGACTCCCATCGCTAGTAGTACTTATGTCATTTTCTTCTATTGTGCGTGCCTTAGGCCGATCGTCGCTCACTACTGAATTTATTTCTAAGCTGAATCGACAACAAGAATTGCGGTTAAATGGCATTCCCAGACTGCCCAAATCTCTGGTGGCTTCGGCATTAGCACAAGCTCAGGGCAAGGATTTGTTCGTAGTTTGCGCCACTCTGGAAGAAGCTGGACGCGTTTACGCACAACTGGAGGCAATGGGATGGCAAACAGTACATTTTTACCCTACCTCCGAGGCTTCTCCCTACGAACCTTTTGACCCGGAAACTGAGATGAGTTGGGGGCAAATGCAGGTATTGGCAGATTTACTCAAAAATCAAGAGTCATTAGTCATTAGTCAGTTGTCATTAGAAACAAACCAAGAACAAATGACAAAGGACAAGGGACAAAGGACAAATTTAGCAATTGTGGCTACTCAAGGGGCGCTGCAACCTCATTTGCCTCCACCAGAAGCTTTTGGGCAATTCTGTCTTACCCTGAAAAAAGGAATGGAATTAGACTTGAATGCCTTCAGTGAGAAAATAACTATTCTGGGATACGAAAGAGTGCCTTTGGTGGAAATGGAAGGGCAATGGAGTCGGCGGGGCGATATTGTTGATGTGTACCCGGTTTCCTCTGAGTTTCCAGTCCGGTTGGAATGGTTTGGCGATGAAATTGAGCAAATGCGGGAATTTGACCCAGCAACCCAACGTTCCGCCCTCGATAAAGTTGACCAGTTAATTCTTACCCCCACTAGCTTTACTCCCGTGGTGATGGCTGCACTGAAAAATAGTGCTGAGTTTGGAGTGCTGAGTGATGAGTTAAATTCTGACTCAGCACGGGCTGAACGCCCCGCTACCGCTAACAGCACTCAGCACTCAGCACTCAATGAGGGTAGCCGTCGCTTTTTGGGATTGGCTTTCGAGCAACCAGCATCTTTGCTAAATTACTTATCAGAAAATACCCTGATTGCCATTGATGAGCCAGAACAGTGCCATGCTCATAGCGATCGCTGGGTAGAAAATGCCCAAGAACAATGGGGAGTAGGGAATAGGGAATGGGGAATGGGGAATGGGGAAGAATCTACGTCTACTCCCGTAACATTGCCGAAAATCCACCGTTCGTTTGATGAGTGTCTGGTTGATGTTGCTAAGTTTAAAACACTATATTTATCGGAACTTTCAGAGGAAAATAGTGGGATAAATCTTGCCAGTCGTCCTGTTCCAGTTACGCCACACCAGTTTGCTAAACTAGCTCAAACCATCCGCCAAGAACGCGATCGCAATTTCTCGATCTGGCTGCTTTCTGCTCAACCTTCGCGTTCTGTCTCGCTGTTGCAAGAACATGATTGTCCGGCTCAGTTTATCCCGAATCCTCGTGACTACCAAGCGATTGATAAGCTGCAAATCAACCATATTCCCATAGCCTTAAAATACTCTGGGCTTGCGGAACTAGAAGGTTTTATCCTGCCTACATACCGTTTGGTAATCGTTACAGATCGGGAATTTTTTGGGCAGCATTCCTTGGCGACTCCCGGCTATATCCGCAAGCGCCACAAAGCTACTTCTAAGCAAGTTGATCCCAATAAGCTGCGTCCAGGCGATTATGTAGTTCACAGAAATCATGGTGTTGGCAAATTTGTCAAGTTAGAAAGTTTGGCGATTAATAACGAAACTCGTGATTATTTGGTGGTGCAGTATGCTGATGGGTTACTCAGAGTTGCAGCCGATCAAGTAGGTGCTTTATCTCGGTTCCGCGCCGCAGGGGATAAAGCACCGGAACTCAACAGGATGACCGGTAAAGCTTGGGAAAATACCAAGAATAAAGTCCGCAAAGCCATTAAAAAACTGGCGGTAGACTTGTTGAAACTGTATGCAGCGCGATCGAAACAAGAAGGTTTTCGCTTCCCAGGTGATATGCCTTGGCAAGAAGAACTGGAAGATTCTTTTCCCTACCAAGCTACAACGGATCAACTCAAAGCTGTCCAAGATGTAAAAAGAGACATGGAAAGCGATCGCCCAATGGATCGCTTAGTTTGTGGCGATGTCGGTTTCGGGAAGACGGAAGTGGCTATTCGTGCTGTTTTTAAAGCAGTCACCGCCGGTAAACAAGTGGCACTCCTTGCGCCGACGACTATTTTAACACAGCAGCACTACCACACACTTAAAGAACGTTTTGCACCCTACCCTGTGAATGTCGGTTTGCTCAACCGTTTTCGCTCCGCTGAAGAACGCCGTGATATTCAAAAGCGATTGGCAACTGGTGAATTAGATGTAGTAATTGGTACACACCAACTTTTAGGCAAAGGTGTGACATTCCGCGATTTAGGACTATTGGTAGTAGATGAAGAACAGCGGTTTGGGGTGAACCAAAAAGAGAAAATTAAAAGCCTGAAAACTCAAGTGGACGTGCTTACCCTCTCAGCTACTCCCATTCCCCGGACTTTGTATATGTCCTTGTCGGGAATTCGGGAAATGAGTTTGATTACCACGCCGCCCCCAACCAGACGCCCGATTAAAACCCATTTGTCACCGATTAATTCCGAAAGTATCCGCACTGCGATTCGTCAAGAATTAGACAGAGGTGGACAGGTATTTTATGTAGTTCCACGAGTAGATGGAATTGAAGAGACAACAGCAAATTTACGAGAAGTGATACCGGGAGCTAGGTTTGCGATCGCTCACGGTCAAATGGATGAAAGCGAGTTAGAGTCAACCATGCTCACTTTCAGCAATGGCGACGCAGACATCCTTGTTTGTACGACAATTATTGAATCTGGCTTAGATATTCCGCGAGTCAACACCATTTTGATTGAAGATGCTCACCGCTTTGGGTTATCACAGTTGTATCAATTACGCGGTCGTGTGGGACGTGCAGGTATCCAAGCTCACGCTTGGTTATTTTATCCGAAACAGCGGACGTTATCTGACGCGGCACGGCAACGATTAAGAGCAATTCAGGAATTTACTCAGTTAGGTTCTGGGTATCAGCTAGCGATGCGCGATATGGAAATCAGAGGTGTGGGTAACTTGCTAGGTGCAGAACAATCTGGTCAAATGGACGCCATCGGTTTTGATTTGTATATGGAAATGCTAGAAGAAGCAATTCGGGAAATCCGCGGACAAGAAATTCCGAAAGTGGAGGATACCCAGATTGACCTCAACCTGACGGCGTTTATTCCAGCAGATTACATTACCGATTTGGATCAAAAGATGAGTGCATACCGGGCGGTAGCTACAGCCAAATCTAAATCAGAATTAAAGCTAATTGCAGCCGAGTGGAGCGATCGCTATGGTACTTTACCTGTCCCTGCAAATCAACTTTTGCGAGTCATGGAACTCAAACAGCTAGCGAAAAAACTCGGATTTAGCCGGATTAAACCAGAAAACAAGCAGCACGTCGTTTTAGAAACGCCGATGGAGGAACCCGCTTGGAATTTATTGGCGGCGAATTTACCAGACAATCTCAAAACGCGCTTTGTGTATTCTCCTGGGAAAGTGACGGTGCGAGGGTTAGGAGTTTTTAAAGCAGATCAACAATTGCAGAATTTGATTGATGCTTTTGGGAGAATGCAGGGTGCGATTCCAGAGGCGGCTGTTGTTTGATCAGTAGAAAAAGATTAGTCATCAAGTGAAAACCTATGTCATTTTGAGCAGACGGGAATTCCAGACCCAGACCTTTGAGACTAATTAGTAGAATTAAAGGAAATACCAACCCAACTTCAACTCATGATAAAAACTATCGAAGGCATTTATCAGGATGGACAAATTCACCTTACCCAACTACCGCAAGATATTAGCGATCGCTCTCAAGTTCTTGTTACCTTTCTAGATCCTGGCAAAATCGACCCTACCAAATTACGCCAACTGATTGATCAGTTGGAGACAATTGCTGGAATTGGACAAGGTTTCGAGGAACTCAACGCTGGTCAAACTCGCCCCATTGGGGATTTTTTCCAAGAAATGCAGCAAAAGTATGGCATTTCAGGTTGAGATTACCCCAATCGCGGAAACCCAGTTAGAAGAAATGCCTGATCTTGAAGCCGACGATCTCAAAGCAGCACTACTATATGCTTCGCGGAAGCTTAATCATCCAGTGTTAGTAGCATGACAATCTCGGTAGATGCACATTTATCCCCTGCGATCGCACCCAACGAAGCTTCTCGGCTAAACCTGACTCTTTCTGAATACATTCTTCGGATTCTTTCTGTGAGACAGGTTTTAGCAAATCCTCCCAAGACAGGAGCCGAACTCGTTGCTTATTGGGAGAGCGAAGGTGTGATAAACTCACGACCTGATATTACAGCGTTTCTCAATCTAGTGAGGTACGTTTTTAAAGCTACTGGTTTTGATATACAAGGTTCGTGTGTACTTCAGTAGCCTGGTAAACGCTATACAAATAGTCAAGCATACGCTCGCAAGTTACGCCATGAGGCCCAAACCCGTGAGCGAGAATAGGTAAAGCTGATGTATTTGCTAGATACCGACGTTTTGATTGATATTCAACGAGGTCATGCTCCTGCAATAACTTAGTTTGCCAGTTTATCAGAGTTGCCTCTGAACGGGAAGGCGTTAGTCTCAACCAATATATTGTGTCTTTGTTAAGTGCGATTTCCAAATGATTTATAAATATTCAAAAAACACTTCAGGCACTAATCGGAATTCTCCAGATTTAAAGCGAGAGATATCTATCCATAACGCTTTATGTTTATGAGTTTGTGATTCTGAAAAAATTAAACTTTCTAGTTGATAAAATTTGGAATCAGCAAAGTCACATTGATAAAGCTGAATAATTTCATGACCTTGCCTACCATTAAATGTAAACAGATTCTCTATACAACCGAGATATTTAATATTCGTTAATTCTGCCTGAATTTCCTCTTGAAACTCCCGTTGTAGGGCATCACCGCTGGTTTCGCCAAAATCAACACCACCGCCCAAAGCCCGATAAAATGTTTCTTGCTTTACGGGATCATAGCCTTCAGAAACGAATATGCGTTCGCCATCCCGAATTAGCCCCAAGGCTATTACTCGAATTTCACCTGCTTTATTCATTTTTATAACTAATTATCGTAAATAGACTGAGGACGACTTTCGCTATCCTCAATAGGCCAATCTGGATTTTCGCCACCGATGTACAATTCTTCAATGGTGACATATTCCTGACTTAGCTGTGTGAGGGCATTGATTAAAATATCCAATGCGATCGCATCACTGGTTCCTAAGTCAAACCAACAACGCCCCCACTGTCCCTCATATTCAAACTCACCAATGTTGTGCATCAGTGCTAGTAGGCTTTTGTCATAACCTTGCTCATCATAATTCATGTAGCTGATATCGAGTCCAGTATCCTGCACCTGAAGATTTTCTGCATTAAATGCACCCAATTTACCTAGATAAAACCAGGAATTGAAAACTTCTTCTACATACTGCTTTTCACGCGCAGAAGGATTTGTGCTGAATTTCAGCCAAATCCACATGTCAAAAGGATTAATTTCGCGGAACTGAATCTCCATTTTGGTCTAATATCTCAATTACTCTTCTGCAAATAAGCATATCAAAGTAGGGGATATGGAATGGGGCATAGGGCATAAGGGATAGAGAAAAAACTTAATTGCCAATGCCCAATACTTAAACAAAGTCTCAGAGGATGTCTGAAAAGTTTTTTGTATACACCTAACCCCTGGAGATCCCCCTAAATCCACCTTAAAAAGGAGGACTTTAAGACTCTTATTTCCACCCTTTTTTAAGCTATCAATTAGTCACATCTTTCTTTACAATCTTGAAACGCTTATTTTGTAGGCATCTTACACACTGAGGTGTGAGGCATACTTGACAAATTGGCTCTTAATATTCTCGCTAAAATTAGGTTTTTATTGAGAATTAACGACGAACTAATAAGGGTTATAAGAAATGTGAGTGAATACTTCTCGCAAATGTTAAGAAAGATCCGGGTAATGGATAGCTTTTTTAAGGGGGGTTAGGGGGGATCAAGAAATATTTGATACTTCTGAGACATTTTCTCACAGTGAGCCTGTCGAACTGCTCATTACAAGTGCCCTATGCCCAATTATCCAGGATTATTTAAGCTAGCAGCCCTGCTGCGTTCACCCTCAATTTGTTTGACTAAATCGCCTGGGAGTTGGGATTTTTTAGTCAATGCTTTATCAAAATTGGCGATCGCTTCCTGGATCATCTGCTGGCTTTTTTCTTTTTGACCCAGTTGTTTCAGGATTTGGGCTTTGAGATAATAAATTTCTGGATTATCGGATGTGGTTTTGATCGCTCGGTTGACATACTCTAGTGCCTGTGGATACCTTTTTAAATCCCGGTAAGCAAGAGCAATACCCCGATCTACTAAATACCCAGGAGCAGCGTTTTGTTCTAAACGTCGAATTGCCTGATCTGGGCTAGCAAAGGGCAAATTAACCGCCAACAATAAATCCATATAACCCTTGATTAAATTCAGTTCTGGATCATTGGCAGAAATTGCTTCGGCTTTGTCTAAATATTCATAAACTTGCCGCAACCGACTAAAAGCTTGTGGTACACCGTTGACTGTACCATCACGAGTAAGAATTACTGCCCCCTCTAAAAAATGACCAACAGCAGTGTATAAATTACCACGCAATGGATCGCTAGAAATCAGTTTCTGTCCAGTTTCTAGAGTTTTCTGGCTGTAGGTGTCGAGTTTAGCCCAATCCTTATTTCCGTATGCTAAAGATGCCTTCATGGCATAAGCTAGAGGTTCATTTGGCTCTTTGGAGACTGCTTGTTCCAGATAACGCTCTGCGGCTGGATAGTTGCCTTGTTGGAAAATTGCTTTAAAAGCTGCTTCTGTTTGGTCGCCAATTTGATGAGGTTCGCGATCGCGAAACGGATCGGCAGCTAAGGAGGGGCTTACCCACAAATTAAGTGCGATTGCAGCGCCAAAAGCAGTCTGAGTAATGGTAGCGAGTCTCGCAGACACTACTAATCTAGGCAGAGAAAACCTTTTAGTCATTTTAACCCTCAGAATAATTGCGGTTGAAATAGTTGTATGTGTTACTTAGAATGCAAAAAATGGTTAATTATAAATTGCCTCAGATTCAACCAAAATTTTTTATATAAAGGTTGACTTTAGTCATTTTCTCATGTTCCCAAGCTTACTCTCGCCATTGTTTACGGGTGAGTCTGCCACAATGGAGAAAAAATGAAGAGTACTGAGTCTGGTAAATGATTCTTCCTGCTAGATTAAGGTGTTAAAGCAGGTTATGCGCTATAAACTTTTCCAGAATTTTCCAGATCCTCTCAGTTCAGTGTAGTTAATCAGTAATTTGCTGACTTTTTGGTAATCTTAACAAATGCTCTATCTCCGAAATCTAATTTATCACCCCACAGCGTGCCCAACAGCGATTCTTAAATCGATCAACTTGGAATTAGCACCCCAGCAGCTAGGTTTGATTATTGGCGCGAGTGGTTCGGGAAAAAGTACCTTACTAGAAATTTTGTCGGGACTAGCCGAACCTACAAGCGGCGCACTCTTATGGCGGGAACAAGAACTTATGCCCGAACAGCTACAACAATTGGCTGGGTTGGTTTTTCAGTTTCCAGAGCGGCACTTTTGCGGTGGTTCAATTTTAGAAGAATTGCGTTTAGGACATCCTGAGCTAGGGTCAGAACGAGTCAGACAAGCCCTGAGTGAGGTGGGATTAGAGCATTTATCGCTTTCCGCCGCTCCCCATGCTTTAAGTGGTGGTCAGCAACGACGTTTAGCTTTGGCTGTGCAATTGATTCGCCAGCCAAATTTACTGTTATTGGATGAACCCACCGCTGGTTTAGATTGGTCAATGCGTCGGCAATTGGTAAATTTATTAGCAAAACTGAAGCAAGATTGGACACTGTTGGTAGTGACACACGATGCTGGGGATTTGTTAGCGATCGCAGATCGTTGTTGGACACTCAACCACGGTGAACTACAATCAGTAGACCCAAAGACACTAGAAGCCAAAGTTAAAGAACCTCTACCATCCGTATAAGAAAAGAGCAGGGGAAGCAGGGGAAGCAGGGGAAGCAGGGGGAGAAGGAAAATAACCATGCCCATGACAAATGACAAATGACAAATGACAAATGACAAATTGCCTGAGATGGCAGAAATCTGGCGGCAAACTCTCAATTGGCAACCAACTATCCAACAGCAAGCGCAATTCCAAAGGCTTTATGAGTTAATCCTAGAAGGTAATCGCCAACTAAATTTAACTCGGATCACTGACCCTCAAGAATTTTGGGAAAAACATCTCTGGGATTCTCTACGAGGAATTGTACCTCTGTTATCAGCAAATTCTTTCCCTGCTTCCCCTGCTCTCATTGATATTGGTACAGGTGCCGGTTTTCCAGGTGTTCCAGTGACAATCACTGTACCTAATTGCACCATTACTCTTCTCGATTCCACACGGAAAAAAATTACTTTTCTCGACAATATATTAACTGAACTTGCCCTTACCAATGCCAAAACTATTGTTGGTAGGGCTGAAGAAATCGGTCAGCACCCCCAGCATCGACTAGCTTACGATATTGCATTGATCCGTGCTGTAGGTGCAGCCTCTGTTTGTGCAGAATATACTCTACCACTACTCAAACAGGGAGGTTTAGCCATAATTTATCGTGGTAATTGGACAGAGGATGAAACAACCGCTTTGCAGAATGCTGTGAACCAATTAGGTGGCGTTATTGAATCAATCGAAAAATTTACAACACCCCTGAGTCACAGCATCCGCCACTGTGTGTATTTGCGTAAGGTAGCCATCACACCAGTTCAGTTTCCCCGTGCTATTGGTGTACCTACTCAAAAACCCCTTTAATTAATTCGTAATTCGTAATGAATCAGTGGCGGGTCTGAATCCCCCACTGAATTGTTGCACCACTAAATATGTAAATTTAAGCAAATTTACTTGCTGCTGCAAACCGCTTGTTAATCTCATCCCAATTAACCACGTTCCACCAAGAATCTAGATAATCGGCGCGGCGATTTTGGTAATTGAGATAATATGCATGTTCCCATACGTCATTACCTAGTATGGGATATTTACCTTCACTTAAGGGACTATCTTGGTTAGCTGTAGTTGTCACTTCCAGCTTGCCACCTTTGTTACGCACTAGCCAAACCCAACCACTACCAAAACGACCAGCACCCGCTTCGTTAAACTGTTTTTTGAAAGCTGCAAAAGAGCCAAAATTTTGATTAATAGCGGAGGCTATATCTCCTGTTGGTTCTCCCCCACCTTTCGGCTTCATAATTTCCCAAAACATTGAGTGGTTGATATGACCACCACCATTATTGCGTACTGTTCTACGAATATCTTCTGGTACATTGTCAAGTTTCTGCAACAGTTCTTCAACAGTTCTGCCTTTGAGTTCTGGGTGTTTTTCTAAGGCTGCATTCAGGTTTTTTACATAAGTTGCGTGGTGTTTATCGTGGTGAAACTGCATCGTTTTGGTATCGATGTGTGGTTCCAGTGCTTCGTAGGCATAAGGTAAAGGCGGTAGTTGAATAGCCCCTGTTGTATTTGGTGTTGTGTCGGGAGTTGAGGTGTTTCCGTCGTTAGGAGATTTCTCTGCCAATGCACAAGAATCTAATACAAAAGCACCTGCACCTGCTGTAAGTAAGAACAAGAAATGGCGGCGATTAATAGTCATATAAGTTTTTGCAGCGAATCCATTAAGTCTCTATTGCAGTTTTTATTTTCTTAGATTCTGGCTACAAAAAATTGGGAATCAGTGATTATTTCTGGTAGTTTAAGAAACTATTTATAAAGCTAACTTACGATCAGTCATAAGGTAAAATTCTATCTCCAGTTTTGGGATCAAACACAAACAACTGATTTAAATCGAGTTGTAAAGAAAGGCGATCGCCTGGACGCAGACGTATATCACCACCCACCTGAATATTCAACACTACGGCCGAACCAGGTAAACCAGCACGAATCAAAGTTTCCCTTCCCAGAGGTTCCACCAGTCTAACTTCAACCGATAACAGTCCTGAATTTTGAGTCTTGTTAGTGGTAGCGGGGAGTTCAGCCCCCTCTGCGTCCTTGTTAATTTTTATATGCTCTGGACGAATCCCCAAATCAAAACTGTGTCCCTGACGCAAGTGTAATTTTTCTTTCACATCTGCTGGAATTGCTAATAACTGCCCACTCACATCAAAACCGTTATTTTCATAGATTGCAGGTAGAATATTCATTGGTGGACTGCCTAAAAAACTTGCCACCATCTGATTAGCAGGACTTGCATAAATAGTTTGGGGATCGCCGATTTGTTGAATCCGTCCTCGATTTAGCACGACAATTTTATCAGCCAAGGTCATGGCTTCAACTTGATCGTGGGTGACGTAAATTGTTGTAATGCCTAATGTCTGATGTAACTGTTTTAATTCTACCCTTGTATCATCACGCAATTGGGCATCTAAATTAGATAAAGGTTCATCAAGTAAAAATACTTGTGGTTGACGAGCGATC
>JBGTMK010000446.1:0-4855 GCA_041743605.1 Nostoc sp. | reverse complement strand
TAAAGGCTGGTCTTCAGGATAGGAAAGTTTAAAGGTGCGATCCTTGTCACGCTGGAGGTTTTCATCGATTAAGAAACTATCTACACTTTGGTAGCGATCGCGCCCCAAGTTCGCTTGTAAATCCTTACTGATAAAATGATTACGAACGCTGGTATCAAAGCGAGTTTGAGCAATACCATTGTATGCTTTCTGCAAAAACTTGTTAGTCTCTGGAGTAAAGTAATAAGTAGGATAAAAGTAGAGATAGCGATATTTACCATCTTCAAATCGCTTACCTACAGCTTGAGTTTGATTCATCAAGATTTGCCTGAGCATCATCTCCACACCTGCAATACTGGAGATATTGCGTTTAGCGTTAGAACCTCCTAACATTTGCTTGTTTGTATAAACTTGTGGCGTAAATAAAACTGCTGATTCCATTTGCTCAGTAACCGTGTAAGCAGAATGAGAAATTGAGCAGATTAATTGTTTACCTCGGCCTGCTTTTTTTGCAGCATTGTAATTATCTAACTCATTTAGAAATGTTTCAACTTGCGTTTTAACAGATGGCTCTTGATTAGTACCTGGTAACATTACAACTCGTTTTACCCAAAGCCTTAAATCATCCCAACCATCAGGCAATTCATACTGAGAAATTATCGGAGAAATTAAGGTTGTCAAATACTCAATGACTTGCTGACAAGCTTCGCGTACATCTTCAATTCCTGGATGATGTTCTAAATATTTAGCCGCCAGATAATACCATTCATAAGGTACTCCTCCGGTATTCCCCTTTAACTTGTTTTCTTTGAGACTTTCATTAATGCGTTGAATTTCTCTAATTTGGGGTAAACATTCTGCTAAATTCCAAAATTCTGCAACTTTGTGAGTTAAATCAAAATCGGGAACTGCTGGCAGCTTTTTATCTTTCTTACGAGCAGAAGCAACGCGATTAACTGTCTCTTCCCATATCTTCCGGCTAACTAAATCACCAAATTCTGCTATTTGGTCAATACGGATATCATCTTCAAATTTGAAGTCATAATCAGCAGATAAAACATTTTGTTGCTGAAACTTATTCAGATTTTCGCTGCGACTTTTAGCAACAGAGCCTTTATTAGGGTTTAAGATGCGTAATGTAGCATCTAAAGCTACTTTCATCAAGCCTATATCATCAAAAAATAAGTTGTAATATTCGGCATATTTCATGCCCTTGCCATCTCTACCAAATCCTGTTTGTCTGAGGCGTAATTGACCTGCACAAAGGGATTTAATACTGTTAATTACACGGTCTGGTAAATCTTCCGGCGAGATAGCTGGAGCATTACGCGAAGCCAAGTAAATTACGCCTGTTGGCAGATATAATAAAGGTTCATAGTAAGTATGCTCATCAGTATTGAGACTAGTATGAGCCTGAATTAAAGCATTATTTACCACATTAGTTAAAACACCCCGATTCTCAGCAATGCTGTGATAGGTAAATTTCAACTGTCCATCACTTAAGGTATGAATAAGTTCATTTAGTTTGTTATTTTCTGCATCTTGAGGATGTTTAACGATTGAAGCGAGGGAGTCTGCTAAATGAGTTAAAAGGCAAAGACTACGAATAGGTTTATCTTTGAGAACAGGATTTAAACCAAATTCTGAAAAATTCCAGTTAGTATCCCAGCGTCCTTGTGCGTTATAAGCCATGCACAATAAATCATCTAGATACTCACCATAAGCTTCAGGATTTTCTGGGTTTATAAAGTTATCCAATCCTAACTGGTGAACTTTTTTATCAATAATTTTACGATGTTCTGTTAAGGGTAACTTGCGGCAATTTTCAGGTACATCAGGAAACTTTTCAAAATCATGTAAAATAAATCCAGCAATTACTAAACGCCGTTCTCGCTCTTTAACCACTCGCTGCACTGTGGTATTGAGTTTTTCCAAACGTTTCTCAATTAGATTAGCGGGAAATAAACCATTGAGTAAATGAGTATTCAGTGATTGATCAGCAGCGTTATCTCGTCTGACTTTAGTTTTTCCTTCAGCTTCTCGCTGTTGGTCAATTTCATCAAAAAACTTACCGCCTTTTGCTGTTACACCAATGGCTATCCGCAACAGATTTGGTAAAACATACTCACCAAAGTCTGCCATTACCTTATCATCAGGATTTTGACATTGAATTGCTTCTCGTAATAGCTTGAGTGTTAATAACTCACCTTCAGTTTCAATAGTACGGTCTGAAGAATCACCATCAAAACCAAAATCACCTGATAACCAATCATCATTAGACATTTTTGAACTCCATTTTGTTACTCCACGCCTTCTAGCAACTTGGCAACTTGCTCTGGAGCCGGAAGCTGATTTTTTAGTTCTTGAGGCAACGTAGAAAACAGTTTATAAGTTGCGATACCAATTGGTTTATTCGATTCTCTCAGTGCATACTCAACAATAGTTTTATCCTTGGATTTGCAAAGAATAATTCCGATTGAGAGATTTTCGTCTGGGAATCGAGATAAATCATCTAAAGCCGCCAGATAAAATTGCATTTTTCCCACATACTCAGGTAGGAACTCTCCAGTTTTTAACTCAATCGCAACTAGACATTTTAATTGGCGGTGATACAGCAACAGGTCAATAAAAAATTCTTTATCGCCAACTTCTAAGCGATGCTGACTCCCAACAAAAGTAAACCGCCCACCCATTTCTTGCAAAAATGGTTCAACTCTTACCAAAATCGCCTGTTCTAGCTGTCGTTCACTGTGTTCATCTGCTAGTTCTAAGAAATCAAAAGTATGTTCATCTTTGACAGCTAGTTTTAATTGGTTACGAATCTCTGCTGAAACAGTTTTATCAAAGTTAGTTTGATTTAACAGAGTCTTTTCATAGGTTTGATTTTCAATTTGGTGAATCAAAACATTCTTTGTCCAGCCAAATTTACGAGTCATTCTGATATAAAATCCCCGTTCTAGGTTATCTTTGCACTTCTCTACAATGACCAGATTGTGACTCCATCCAATTTCTCGCACCATTGGTGCGAGTTTTTCATTGTTGACATAAGATTCATAAAAAAGCCTCATCCGCCAGAGGTTAGCAGCAGAAAATCCGCTAATTCCTGGAAACTCTGCTTGTAAGTCTTTTGCTAACTGTTCTACTACGGATTTTCCCCAGCTAGCGCCCTGCTGTTGAGTAACAATTATCTGTCCAATGTCCCAGTAGAGGTTAATCATTTCCCGATTAACTGCTTTTAGTGCTTCGTACTGCGCTGAACGAATACGCTGTTTTATTTCCATTAGCAAATGTCTGTAATTGTCTGAAATTGGGTTACTCATAGCGGAAAAGGTTCAACTTATTCATGACCAACTAGCCGAGGTGCATAAACTAAACAAGCTTGCACATCTTCTCGTTCTAACCAGGGATAACCTTCTAGCAAGGTTTCGATAGTATCTCCCGCCGCCAACATCCCCAAAATATGTTCAACTGCAAGGCGACGACCTCGAACAATAGGTTTACCGCCAAAGATTTTGGGGTTGACTGTGATTCTTTCTAGCAGTTGTTGTTCATTCATGGTTTACCTATGTGATAGTGACATTAGATTGTTTTATCGTGTGTACACTGCAAATAGCACCTAGTCTGGTAGACAATACCAACTGACAAGATTCTTTAACTCTTCAATTTCACTTTTCTGATTTCTAATACGATTCAGAGTTAAATCCTTACATTCGTTGATTTGCTCGTTCTGACTGTCAAGTATTTGCAACATATATTCATTTAATAAGTCTAATTTTTTCTCTAAGGCATCAATGCGACAACGATGTTCACGGACTTCACCAAATAGCCGTAGAGTCAGTGCTTGGTAAAGATGGTCGGAATCGGCATTCTGTATAAAGTTGGTCAGGTGGGGGTCGGCATTCTGGTTTTGCATTGCTTTTGCTTAGAATAACGAACAGTATATAGAGTTTACAGTGTATTAACCAGGGAAACTCCTTTACCCTGCATAAATCCTGTACACTATAGTATAAGTCTAAGGCACTAAAACACTCCAAATCCCTATTAGGGATTGAAACAATACCCTGTGAACGTACTACTGTTCGTTCCTCTGCCTTCGGACTTTGAATCACTAAAATCCCTATTAGGGATTGAAACCTCAAGCAATCCATATCTCATCTCCTTTGCTTTTAAACGTATATGCCAACGTATCCAGCAGCAGCGCAGAGTGACCAAAAGCGATCGCATAGGGTGCAGTAGCATCATGAAAGCTATACTGATCGCTGATGCCATAAATCTGGAAATTCATCGGTAGCCTTAGCCGCATCCGCACTTCAGCAAGAGGACGGCGAATCACGTAACAAACCAAACCTTCCTTTTTTAGGCGTTTGTTAATTTCCCCAACCCAATAATTGTCAGGTTGCCAAATTTCCACACCAGTCAAAACCTGAACTTTCCAAGCGTCAGCAATTGGCTGCAAGTTTCCAGAATACGTAAACTTCCAGTTCAGCCGTTCCTCTCGGTAGGAACGCAACTTCATAAATGCTAGACAATGAGCAAATCTACCTTTGGCAATGGGTTGTCCCGTGCGTTCTGCGGTTTCTTTGAGTGTCCGTATAAATGCCGCTTCCGTCCACATTTCAATTTCTAAATTTCCCAAAATACCGGGTAAATCGTAGGTTTTAAATCTATCTGCCTCGTTTTCTTCCGTTAAGTCGTATAAACCACATTGCAAAGGACTTGAACCTCGAAAACTAGCAGCATCCTCAGCAATAGGATTTCCTGATTTACCAGAAAGCGTTTGCCAATCTTTCGCCCATCCCGAAACACGTCCAGCCGCAGACTTCAGACTTGTTTCAAATACTTGTTCACAGGCTTCTTGAAACTTGTCTCGGCTTTG
>JBGTMK010000445.1:0-11759 GCA_041743605.1 Nostoc sp. | reverse complement strand
ACCTGATGATATCCCTATAAGTCCCTCAAAATATCCGGCCTATTGGTAATTATAGATTCTCAAAAATATTTCAGTTTTATTTGGTTATCTATTGAGGCACTTTGTATGGATAAAAATAAAATTAAAACATCTTGTTTAATTAATAATTACAATTACGCTGAATTTCTCTCAGAAGCAGTTGATAGTGCTTTAAATCAAACAGTTAAATTTGATGAAATTATTATTGTTGATGACGCATCTACAGATAATTCTGTGGAAGTAATCACGAAATTTGCTCAAGTAGCTAATGTTAAATCTATCTTGAAAGAAAAAAATCAAGGACAATTATCATCATTCAACGAAGGTTTTTTAGCTGCAACTGGAGATATTATATTTTTTTTAGATGCCGATGATATTTATGAGCCTCAATATTTAGAAACAGCATTAAATTTTTATAAGAGACGTAGTGAATGTGATTTTGTTTTTTGTGCGTATAAAAAATTTGGGGCAGTAGAAGAAATATTTCAAGCTGATGCTGTCGATTTAGATTTGGGTTATTCATTAATCAGAACTTTATATAGTGGTGAATGGATTGGCTCGATAACTTCAACATTATCAATCCGTAGAGAAATAATTAGAAAATTTTTGCCTATTCCAAATGTAGAAGATTGGCGTGTAAGGGCTGATGACTGTCTGGTATGGGGAGCTTCTTTGGTAGGAGCTAAAAAGTTTTATATATCTAAACCTTTAGTGATGTATAGAATACATAAAAGTAATCAGTATCATAACAAGAAATTTTTAGACATAGATAACAACTATGAATACAAGAGATTCTGGAAACGCAATTCCTTATTTAATTACATTCTGCAAAAAAATAATTTGAGTTTACCGTTATTATTGGCTTTCACATCTCTAAATGAGTTAAAAACAATACCATGTCCAAAATATCAAGATTTTATTTCATATTTGAAAATAATATTTTTGTTTGAGCATAACTTTTTTTGGAAAATCAAAGGCATCATTTTCTTACTTAGCCATTTTTTGAAAACTTTGATGACTGGGAAATTAAAAGTATTGTAGATGATAAATAAATCCTGGATAAATACAGATCATTTTGTACCTTGAAGAATAAAAATATTGCACGATATTGATACAGATAGAGAACGTTACATGATTAATTTATAGAAATAATGTTAAGTAAACTAAAAATTAAAAACTTATCAAAATTTAAATCTCGTTCTGGACTGCGTGCAATTATTGCCAATACGAGTTGGTTGTTTGCTGACCGCATTCTACGTATGGGTGCAAGCTTAGTCGTAGGAGTATGGATAGCACGCTACTTAGGAGTACAGCAGTATGGTGTCTTTAACTATGCTTTAGCTTTTGTTACCTTATTTAGCCCAATTTTCACTCTCGGACTGGACGACGTAGTAGTTCGCCATCTTGTGCGTCAATCATCAAACAAAGAGGAAATTTTAGGAACCACTTTTTGGCTAAAGTTGGTGGGTGGAATTGCTTCTGTCTTATTGGCAGTTAGCACTATGTTTTTCTTAGGTGAGCAGGAAACACTGAAGATATGGCTAGTTGCAATTTTAGCAATGGCAGGAATTTTTAGGGCGGCTGATACTATTGAACTGTGGTTTCAATCACAGGTGCAGTCAAAATACACTGTGATTGCTAAGAACACAGCGTTTCTGCTAAATAGTGCCATCAAAATCGCACTGATTTTAACAAAAGCACCATTGTTAGCTTTTGCTTGGGTAACATTAGCAGAATTTGCGATGAGTGCAATTGGCTTGCTGATTGTTTACCAAGTCAAAGGGTCTTCGTTGTGGTTATGGCGTTGGAGTCTTTCTGCTGCCAAAACTCTGATGAAAGAGAGTTTACCTCTAATTTTTTCGGGGTTCGCTATCCTGATTTTTATGAAAATAGATCAGGTGATGTTAGGCCAAATGATTGGAAATAGTGAGGTTGGAGTTTATTCTGCTGCTGTCCGGGTTTCTGAAATTTGGTATTTTATTCCGGGGGCTATTGTTTCTTCTGTTGCTCCTGCAATTTACGCAGCTAAGGAAAAATCTGAAAGTCTTTACTATCAGCGAATCGGACAATTACTAAGTCTAATGACATGTATATCTTTGGCAATTGCGCTTCCAATGTCATTTCTATCTGACAAGATAATTATGGTGATGTTTGGAAGTGGATATGCAGAAGCAGGATCAATATTAGCAGTTCATATTTGGACTTCTTTGTTTGTATTTATGGGTCTTGCAACATCACCTTGGTTTATTGCTGAAGGTTTGAACCACGTTTCTTTAGGTAAGACTTTGTTTGGGGCAATCCTAAATATTATTCTTAATTTATTCCTGATTCCTAAGTATGCAGGACTTGGGGCTGCGATCGCAACAATCATCTCTCAAGCTGCTGCTGCTTTTGTGTGCAACGCATTTGACCCAAGAACACAAAAAATATTTAAAATTCAGGTGCGATCGCTTATTCCTTTTTACAAATATTGATCATTATTATTTATCCTTGATTATGATAGAAACACCAGTAACTTTTATTGTTTTTAAGCGTCCACAAACAACAGAGAAGGTTTTTGAAGCTATTCGCCAAGCAAAGCCAACAAAACTTTTTGTAATTGCAGATGGCCCACGCACTGACCGTGAAGGTGAGGCAGAAAAGTGTGAAGCAACTCGGGCAATTATTGAGAGAGTTGATTGGGACTGCGAAGTTATCAAAAATTATTCTGATGTCAACTTAGGTTGTGCCAAACGAGTCTCTAGTGGTTTAGATTGGGTATTTAATAATGTTGAAGAAACAATTATTTTAGAAGATGATTGTATCCCTCACCCAACATTTTTTAGATTTAGTGAAGAACTGCTAGAAAAATATAGAAATGATACCAGAATCGCCACAATCTCGGCTCAAAATCTTCAATTTGGACGAAAACGCACAAATTATAGTTACTATTTATCTCGTTACAACCATTGTTGGGGCTGGGCAAGTTGGAGACGTGCTTGGCAACATTATGATTTGACGATCAAACTCTGGAAAGAGGTGCAAGCAGAAAACCTTTTACATGATATTCTTGTAGACCCAAAAGCAGTAAGTTATTGGCGACGAATATTTCAGTCTGTTTATAACAATCCTACAGGTATAACCTGGGATTACCAATGGACATTTGCTTGCTGGATACAGGGTAGCTTAAGCGTTATTCCCAACGTCAATTTAATCTCTAATGTTGGTGTTGGTGCAGACGCGACTCATTTCACTTCCAATCAAGAATTTTCATTCATTAATATGTCCATGCAAGCGATGGAATTTCCCTTAAAACATCCACCGTTTATTGTGAGGAATATAGAGGCAGATAATTTTACGCAGAAAACAGTTTATAAAGCAACTGCATTGGATATTTTTAAAGAGGAAGTAAAGAAAAGATTGAATTACTCAGCTATAAAAAAATAGTGATATATTTAGTAAATTAAGAAATTAAATGTCAGTGATGAAGGTAAAATTAACAGAAAAAATATTAACTATTTTGCTATTACTCATTGCTGTAGGGGCATTAACAATACATCCTGCACAAGAAGTCTCTATGTCTACCCTCGGAGGCGATAAGGTAGATACTTTGTTCAATATAGTTTCATATTTAATTCTATTTTATTTTTTTATTTTATACTGGAAAGGTTTTATTTATGTAATTACCAAAAGTCCCTTACAGTTTGTTTTACTAGCGATCGTTCTATTTTCTGTATTGTGGTCAGAAGATATAAATTCTAGTCTTAATTATATAAAAGGTCTAATCAGAATATATTTTATTGCCATCTATTTGGCAATGCGTTATCCACTTAGGGAACAAATGAGGCTAATAGCTTGGGCGCTTGGTGCAGCTACATTATTATCTATGATATTCTCTGCATTCGTACCAGGTTATATTCATACAGCACCTGAATTATTAGATATGTGGAGCGGAATTTATGGTCATAAAAATGAATTAGGATACATGATGAATTGGAGTGCAGGAGTTTTTTTGCATCTTGCCCTTAGTAGTCATCGATATCGATGGTTGATGTGGGCAATATGTGGAGTATCTGTATGTCTAATTATCCTCACGCGTTCCACAACGTCTTTAGCTATCTTATTGACAATGATATTACTTTTACCTTTCTACCAATCCTTTAAAAAAACTAATTATAAACTACAAGTTATTATGATTACTACAGCTTTAATGTTACTGATTATTGTTTCAATGTTACTAATCAATAATGCTGAAACTGTAGTTGGTACTTCTGGCAAAGACCTTACCTTGAATGGACGCTCTGATCTTTGGGAATTAGTGATAGCTAAGGTTTTGGAAAGACCTTGGCTAGGTTATGGATATTCGGCATTTTGGACTAGTAATGCGGCATCTAATCTGAGAGCTACTTACGATTGGGCAAGTAATGCTCATAATGGCTTTTTAGAACTATTGTTAGAATTAGGATTTTTAGGTTTCTTGACTTTTGCAGCAGGATTTATCAGGTTCTTTGTAATGGCACTGACTCGAATTGTTTCAGTGGCAAAAAAACCGGAAGATTATTGGCCAATGCAGATGCTAGTTATTATCGTCATAGTGAACTTCTCAGAAGCAAGGTTATTAATTCCTGGTTGGAATTGGTTAATGTATGTCACCACTTCTCTATCTCTGACTCTTAGTTCCCAGCGCGTACCAATATATAAATAGGTAAGTAATTTACATACTTGCATAATTAAAAGGAGAGAAAACATGAAAAAGTTAAATTTTGGATGTGGGCACAGATTTTCTTCTGAATGGATAAATATAGATTTTAATTCTGAGCATCCTGACGTAATTGCTCATAACTTACTGCAACCACTTCCATATCCTAAAGATTATTTTGATGTAATTTATAGCAGTCATGTCCTAGAGCATTTTTCTAAGGAAACGGGAGAAATGTTGGTGAAAGAATGCTATAGAGTTCTAAAACCTCAAGGCATTTTACGCATTGTTGTTCCTGACTTAGAGCGAACATGCCGTGAATATTTAAGAATTATCGACAGTATTGAACATGAAGAAGCAAGGAAACAATATGAATGGATTATTATTGAGTTAATTGACCAATTGGTTAGAACAGAACATGGCGGTTTGATGAAAAGTTATTGGCGACAAGTGCTTGAAAATAATGATGAATCATCCATCAAGTATGTAGAAGAAAGAACAGGCGTAAATATCAAAGAAGAGGTAGCAATAAATAATACCAACTCTTTATTACAAAAAGTTTTTAGTGTCAACCACAATAAACTCAGAAACAAATTTAAATATCTTTATATTGACATGGTAAAAAGGTTAATACCACGGTATGTCCGCAAGTCTATGATCGATGAAACGTCACTTGGTGAAAAACATAAGTGGATGTATGATAGCCATAGCATGAAAACGCTCTTTGAAAGAGTTGGTTTTTCGGATATTAAACTTTTGGATGCCCATACAAGTGATATTCCAAACTTTAGCAATGAAGTCTTAGATATAAATGCTGATGGGACAGTATATCTACCAGGATCTTTATATTGTGAGGGCATCAAGCCAAACAAATAATACTGCTTTTCTGGAATAGAGAATCAGTGTTATCAAGTATGTTTTTTAAAGTTAAATAGTACTAATATGAACGTCTTGCTCCTTAGCACCCAGGATGTAGGTGGTGGTGCGGCTCGTGCCGCATACCGCTTGCACAAAGGTTTACAAGATATTGACTTACAATCACAAATGCTGGTGCAAGAAAAATCTACTGATGATAAAACAGTAATTGCGCCTAAGATGAGATTATTTCAAGGCATCGCCAAGGCAAAGTTGACATTTGAAACTTTGCCTTTGAAGCTTTATTCTCAAAAGCAAAATACTCCGTTTTTTATTCAATGGTTGCCAGATAGAGTAGTTTCTGAAGTTGCTCAGATTAATCCAGACATAATCAATTTGCATTGGATTAGCGCAGCTTTTATGCAAATAGAAACTCTTGCGAAACTAAAGCGCCCTTTGGTCTGGACAATTCATGATATGTGGGCATTTACTGGGGGATGCGGCTATGCTGGGGATTGCGACCGCTACCAAATATCCTGTGGAGCCTGTCCTCAACTCAACAGCAAAAAGGATTCTGACTTATCCCACTGGGTATGGCAACGTAAAGCCAAAGCTTTGAAAAATTTAAATCTGACAATTGTCTCACCAGGTTCTTGGTTAGCCGAATGTGCCAAGTCTAGTTCTCTGTTTAAGAACTTGCGAATTGAAGTAATTCCGAATGGACTGGATGCTAAAAAGTATAAACCTGTTCATCAAGGTTCAGCACGGGAATTACTCAATTTACCTCTGGATAAACAACTTATTCTATTTGGAGCATTAGATGCAACTAATGACCATAGAAAAGGTTTTCATTACCTGCAACCAGCACTACAAGAATTAAGCAAATCTGGGTGGAAAGATAAGTTGGAGGTCGTTATTTTCGGTGCATCTAAACCCGTAAATCCACCTGACTTGGGTTTCAAAACACACTATTTAGGACACTTACACGATGATATATCTCTAGCAACTGTTTACTCATCAGCTGATGTGATGCTTGTACCGTCTCTGCAAGAATCTTTTGGACAGACAGCTTCAGAATCACTCGCTTGTGGTACTCCAGTTGTGGCGTTTAATTCTACTGGCTTAAAAGATATTGTTGATCATCAGCAGAATGGCTATTTGGCTAAACCTTATGAAGTTGAGGATTTTGCCAAAGGGATAACCTGGGTACTTGAAAATGAACAGAGGTTGCAAAAACTATCATTTTATGCACGTGAAAAAGTTGAACAAGAATTCACTCTAGAACTTCAAGCACGTCGTTATTCAGCTTTGTTTCAGGAAATATTGATGATCGCAAAGAAATCTTCATTTAGTAATTAGTTTAGTAAATCAATACTTCATAATATGTCAATACCTATAGCTTTTATAATTTGTACAGAACCAGGCCGTTTAGAAGGTCAATCCTTAATGCTTGCAGAAAGTATTCGTAAATTCTGCGGCGAATTGAAGAATACACCTATATATAGCTTTCATCCCAGAGTAGGTGAACCTATATTAAAGCAAACTCAACAAGCGTTTGAAGCATTACAGGTGATCCATCAACAAATTCCGATAAATCAAGAATTTCATGAATACTATTTAGCTAACAAACCTCTAGTTTGTGCCTATGCAGAACAAAATATCGATGCAGAAATATTAGTTTTTTTAGACAGTGATAAATGCTTTTTTTCGGAACCAAAAGAATTTTTGTTGCCAGTAAACTGTAATGTACGAATGCGTCCTGAGTATGGTCAAGGAATTGGTTCTACAGGTCTACAAGACCCTCAAGAATGGTATTGGCAAAAACTATATGAAGTGCTGGGAGTAAAACGTGAGGTATTTGTTGACACACCAATTGGTAATAAGAGAATCAGAGGCTATTGGAATTCTGGTTTGGTTGCTGTGAGAAGGAGTGCAGGTATATTTACAACTTGGAAAGAGAATTTTGAAAAAGTAATGCGCTTAGATATTACTCCTCCCCAAGGTATTTATTTTGTTGAGCAGTCTGTTTTGTCTGTAACTTTATGTGCGTTGGAAGAAAACGTCGAACATCTTCCTTCTAATTATAGTTATCCATTACCTTTACATAACCGTTTATCAAAAGAACTACAAATTAAACATTGGGATGATACTATATCCATTCATTACTTCAACTTATTCTTCTATAACGATTGGAATGCACAAATTAAAAAATTGAAAAATTTAAATATCGATTCAGATAAATATCAGTGGTTATGTCAAGAAGTTGTCAGACTTAATATGCCTCGCGTCTCAGTTTGGCATCGATATATGTTGGTGGTCAGAAGAATGGAACAAAAACTAAAAAACTTTAATTTAGATATTAATTTCAGTGGATGGCTAGAAAAAATGGTTAAATTTTAGACATATTTAGAAATATACGTAAGATAAATTTGTAAAAATTGCATAAAAGTTCATTGTTTGGATGATTGTTTTTGTATACATTATATGAGGAAAATGAGATGAAGCAAGCAAATATAGCTGTAATTATGACCTGCTATAACAGGCGGAATATAACTCTTGCCTGTCTACATGCTTTATATCAGCAAAACAATCATTGTGATGTTTATTTAACTGATGATGGTAGTTCTGATGGGACTACAGAGGCTATCAAAGCAGAATATCCAGAGGTACAAATTCTTCAGGGGAATGGCAATTTATTCTGGGTAGGAGGGATGCATCTTGCTTTTGGTGAGGCGATAAAACATCAATATGATTATTATCTGTGGTTGAATGATGACACATTCCTCGAAGCCAATGCTGTGAGTAAATTATTGCACGTTCATCAAAATTTGACAGAACTTGGTTATCCAGACTCAATTGTAGTTGGTTCAACTAAAGACTCAATAACAGGAAAAGCAACCTATGGAGGAGCAGTAAAATCTAAAAAGTGGTATTCTAACAAGTTTGAATTTTTAGAACCAAGTTCTGTTATCCAACAATGCGATGCTATGTATGGTAACTGCGTGCTGATTCCTAAAAGTGTTGCCGCAAAAGTTGGCAATATCGATACAGCTTTTGTTCACAGTTTAGGAGATTTAGATTATGCCTTGAGAGCAGGTAATTTGGGTTGTAAAATATGGGTAGCTCCTGGATATATTGGTACTTGTAATAAAAATTCTATCCGCAATAGCTGGGTAGATACCAATTTAAATATATTAGAACGCTTGAAAAAGGTACTGCAAATTAAAGGATTTCCATTGAAATCATGGACTATATTTTGTAGCAGACACTCTGGGCCATTTTGGATATTTTATTGGTTCTTACCTTATATCAGAGCAATTATTGGTTACAAGAATTTGGCAATTTCTCCCACATTTGCTGAGGATACCAATCAAACTAACTCAGAAGTTTGATATTCACACGAGAGTCATTAGTCAATAGTATTTGGATAATTTATAAATATCTTAATAATTTGACAAATACAATTTTAGATTATTCAATTACAAAATAATCATCAATCCTTTTATGGGTAAACGCTTACTAATTGTCTCAACACTCGATTCTAGCCAACCATTTGGTGCATTTACTAGACCTTTTTATCTAGGACAATATCTGACGGAATATTTTGATGTTTTTCAGCTAGGTTTAGATTGTTCATCTGTTAATTATGCACCTTCTTTTTCGATTGGTTCAAGAGGCTTGAAGTCATATATTCAAGCTATAGAAAAGTGCATCGACGAGTTCTGTCCAGATATTGTGTATGCTCAAGAAACACTACCTGGATTGGCTGCTTTAATTTCGCTAAAGCTTAGAAAACATAGTAGTTGCCCTCTTGTATTAGATTTTCATACATTTTCGGCGTATGAATACTGGATGCGATTGTTTTCAGTTGCTAATCCTTTCAAAGAGTTTGCACAATGTATTAAAACATATATTGCTCAGGGAATTTTGATATTCTCTGGTAGTCCGATTATTGCAGCAGGTGAATCAATTCCTAAACTAATTTCCAAATGGTATGGTAAAAATCCACAGCAAATTTATTGCATCGGGAATGGAGTGACTGAAGACTTACTAAATACTGAATATTTTCCTGACAAAGATCCCTATCAGGCATTCAGACCGGCTAAAATAGTGGTTCTTATTGCTCCTAAAACATTTCAATTTCCAACTAATGATATGTCTGTTTCAATGGCTATTGAGGTTGCTAAATCTCTTGAAAATCATCAAGATAAAGTACATTTTGTTGTCATTGGTAGAGATAGTAGCGATATTTCAGAAGCAATACCTTCTAATATTTCTTTTTTAGGATTTTTACCTAAAAGAGAAGATTTTATTGCCCATCTTAAATATGCAGATATTGCTTTGCTGCCATTCTCAAAACAAGCGGTAGCAGGTGGCGCTCGCAATAAAGCATTAGACTATTTCGCTAGTAGAAAGTTAGTTGTATCAACACCAGAAGGCTTACGAGGTTTAGAGGAATTTCATCACTTAGAACATCTGTTAGTGACAGGATACTCTACTGAAGAAGTCGCTAACACAGTGTTGGATGCTGCTTCAAATATTGATAAATATCAATCACTTGTAGATACAGCATATACCTTAATTACAGAAAAGTATTCCTGGAATGCAAAAGCACAAAATGTCACGAATATCCTCATGAACGTAAGTAGCTTTTAGTTATATTTCTTTCTATTAAATAAGAATTTTTAACTAAATAGACTTAGTTGTTCTAAATATTTTATTATTTCAATATTGAAATATTGACTTTACCTTTGAGACAAAATCTCATACCTATCATAAAGAAAAATAAAACATGAAAAAGCATTTCCCCTATAAATTTCTTGGTACTCAATTCGATGCACTCTCTATTCTTGATTTAAATTTATTGATTGAAGAATCTATTGATAAGAATGAGAAATGGATTATTGCTAATCACAACTTGCATAGTCTTTATCTCTTTCATACTGATCCAAAAATGCAAGCTTTTTATTTTAAGGCAGAATATACTCATATTGATGGTATGCCTATAGTTTTGCTTGGAAAGCTGTTGGGTTTTTCAATTAAACGAGAACAAAGAGTAACCTATGCTGACTGGGTATGGCCTTTAATGGCAGAAGCTGCTAACAAAGGCTGGCGTGTATTCTATTTAGGTTCAAAGCCAGGAATTGCTGAAAAAGCAGCAAGTATTTTGCGCCAGAAATTTCCTGGTTTAGAGATTGCTTGCGCTCATGGTTACATTGATGTGGATAAAGAGAGTCAAGAAAATCTCGCTACTCTGGCTGCAATCAATGCTTACAAACCCCATATATTAATGGTGGGGATGGGTATGCCACGTCAAGAGTATTGGATTGACGAAAATCTTGAACATATTCATACCAATACTATCCTCAATAGTGGAGCCTGTATGGACTATGTAGCAGGAGCAGTACCTACTCCTCCTCGCTGGATGGGAAAGGTTGGTTTGGAATGGTTGTATCGCTTGTCGCGTGAGCCGAAAAGACTTTGGAGACGTTACTTACTTGAGCCTTGGTTTGTTGGCACATTATTTTTACGAGAAATTTGGAGTATCTCAAGCCAACAAAAAAAAAGTAAAATGTTGCTATTTCTAAGTACAAGATTTCACAAGTTTATCGCATGAACGAGTCTCTCAAAGCCTTACCAGTGGGTCGCTCAATTCATCCAGAATTTATGAAATACTGTACTAAGGCTTAATCATTAATTAGTCAGTGCATCTTATTCAATTTTAATGTTTGTGAGTAGCGAAGAACATCGCCACATACTTCGCTTAGAATAATATTTAAAAAAAGCTATTTTAGCTTGGGTTGAGTATAAGTTAACTGCTGAAAGCCTTGGCAATAGCATTGCGGGCAGGTTTAGGTTGCAGGTTATCATCAAAGGGAAGTGGACGCAGAAATTTCCAGAGACTTGGATTGTCCCTAAAGGTTTTTCCTGGCATCCAGTCGGGATGACGTATCCAGGTATGACGGTCGGTAATCCCCCATGTAATGATAGTATCAATTTTAGCCGCAAAGCACAGATCAAGATATCGCTTGTAACTGTCGGCTACCATCTGGTCTAGCTTTTTGATACTATCGGGTAATGGGGCATCAATGATAATGTCTAATTCTGTAATTATTGGTTTAACTTCAAGATCATTAAGCCGTTTTAAGACGGAATTAAATCCTTTCTCATCAAAAGCATAGGCAGTAGAAAACCATAGATGCGACTG
>JBGTMK010000444.1:0-5989 GCA_041743605.1 Nostoc sp. | reverse complement strand
CATGCGATAAATTTCCAGTTAGAGAAAAAAGCAGCTTGACCACAGTGCTGATTTTGTTCATCTAAGATGTTCCATAGGGTGGTATCTTCTATGTAGAAGCGTTTACCATTGCTAGAAGTGCGGATACCAGAATAATTATTGATAAAGCCTTTAGTTGCTGCTTCTGATAATAGGCGATCGCGTTCTTCCTGCACAACCTCTTCAGCCGATTTTCGGGAAGGCATTTTGGTAAACTCTTCCCAAGAAAGCTCCCATAGTTCCAACGCTTTGCGATTACCATAGTTAAAAATTGGATCTGACTCAGTGCCGTGAGAAACTAAGACAAAAGGTGCTTCAAATAACGCCTTTGCTGTTTCAAATTCAGAAGAATTGGCATCTAGCAAACAATTTCCTGTCCAATGCTGAAAACTATTTATTAGATATTGACTGTGGAGAATAATAGCCTCTTGCTGCCAAGGAAACTCAATCACACTGGTCATAAAAAAGTAGAAATATAACGTCAAGAATTTAGTATGACAAAACTTGACTCATTTTAGGGGTTGACGAGTTCTCCCCAAGCCTGAAAATATTCTATTTAATGCCTATTAGCTAGCAAATTTATGTTTTTTTCAAACTCTCTGGAAAATCAACTCCAGCGCTGGAACGAAACCATTCGCAATCAGCCGAAAAATCCCAATGCTTACATTCGCCGGGGTATGGTTAACTTTCAACTGGCCAAGATTGATGAATCTATTCAAGATTTTGATATGGCGGAGCAATTGGATGACCGTATCAAACCTTACCTCTGGCAACGGGGATTATCGTATTATTATGCAGAAAGATTTACTGAGGGCGCTGAACAATTTGAAATAGATTTGACCGTAAATGCTCAAGATGTAGAAGAAACAGTATGGCGATATCTCTGCATAGCTCGTTCGTTAGGTGTTGAAGAGGCACGTAATTCTTTACTAACTGTGAAAAATGATCCTCGACGTATTATGCAACGCGTATATGATTTGTATGCAGGAAATTGTACACCAGATGATATTTTAACTGTTGGTGAATCAGAAGGGATAAAAGGAAATTTTTACAGTCATCTTTACTTGGGATTATATTACGAAGTTGAGAATAATATTGATTTTGCTCACGAATATATAGTTAAAGCTGCTGATAATTACAAAATTGATGATTATATGTGGTATCTAGCGCAGGTACATAAGAAGTTACGAGGGTGGATATAGCCGAGTGTTAATTTTCTAGAGAGGGAAACCAGATAATTTTAAATATTGAAGTGAGAAATAGCTTATGGAGTTATTGATTCTGCTCAATTCTGGTTCTTTGCTTTAATGAAATACGAATACAATGGGGGTCAAGAAAATCTATTAGGTCAATTAGCCTACTATGAATTACAATAAGTCTTTCTCTATCAAACTTTGTCTTACTTCCTATTAATTCAATATGATCTCTCAATTGCGCGAACCAACGTGTAAAATCTGGATCGCTCATCTTCTTCACGAAGGTAGCGTAACCCATACATTCATAGCCGCGCAAATTGTCTGTGGATCGAGGCACTAACATGATTTCCCCGATTGCACGTTGTTCACCATTATAAAGCTGAAAGATATTTCCATACCTACTCGATCCAAATGCCTGATTAATATTAACTAACAATTCACTTAGGTGGCGGTTAGTCTCAAGATCACCCAAATCTAGGAACTGAACTTCTCGCCGCAGAATTTCAACCCACCCCAAATACTCTCCGATGACATACAGCGTGTTTTGAATTGCATAGTCTTTATCAAAGGGAGATCGCTGAAAGGCTTTTTCTAGATACCTTTGTTGATGAATGTTAAATAATCTGCTCTGAAGATCAATGGTTGAGCGCAACAATGGATCTCTATACTTTGACATTAAGGCAGCTGTCTGAGCCTCGCGCGATTCAGTCTCACGTCGTTTAGCAAGCCGATCAGCAAGTTGCGCTATGCGAGCTTGACCGTAAATACTAACAATAGCACTAATGACTGCAACAACCGCTGCGATAATTGCAGTGATAATTTCAGGTTTCATTACATCAAGAGGAATAATTTGAGAAATGTGATCATCTATTCAATTGTTGGTGGCTGCGGTTTCAAACTGCACTTGTTGGTACAAATGAGCGTAGGTGTAGCTCGTCGTAGACATCGCTATACATCTACCGAAGTGCCAACCTAACCAAGCACTAATGCTCTAGTATTTTATCCCGCAGGTGCTTTTTGGCGATGCACTATTCGACGAATGTTTGCTACACCATGCACAATTCCTAACACTGCACCGATGTAAAGTCCAATATGGATTCCCCAAACCAACATAAATCTAGAAACTTCTGCTGGCTGAACGACTGGCGTAATCTGCTCGGCAAAGAAGGGAAATTGAAAATATTGAAGAAGAATTCAGAAGTCAGAAATAAAATATGAATCCTGTGATTTGAGCAACTACAATTCCCCAAATAATGGGATACCGTGCCATTTTAAGTAATTGACGATAAGACAAAGGTAACTTTCGTCTCTGATTAACCAAGAGAAATATGCCGTAGCTTAAAAAACCAGCAAAAAACCCTGCCTGAAATCCAACCTCACTCACTTCCCAGCGAAAATTAGAACCATAAGGAACATTTTTGAAGTAATAAAAGTAAGCGGGTGAGAGAGTACAGGTAATCTGATCGTTAACGATACCAAACCCAGCACCGATTAAACCGGACATGATCAAAAACGAATATTCCCGAAGTTTTGTTGGTTTTGTTGGATTACGCCAGTAATCTACCGCTACAACCAAACCCATCAGCAAAAACAAAATCAGCAGTCGGTATTGATATGGAATACTTTGCATAAGACAATTGGTTTAATCCAAAATTAGCCTTTCAGGAAGTGTAACTATTTACAAATTCTTCAGAATTTTTATCATTGTATGCGACTTATTTGGGGAGATAGCATCAAATTCAAAGATAGTCGGAAGGTCAGATTGCTAAGATTCTTATAACCTTTATCTGGAATCCTATTATGAACATCGCTGAACAGATTTACGCACTCGTTAAATCCCTTCCCCAAGAGCAAGCTAGGGAGGTCTTGAGTTTTGCTGAATTTATTCGTAATCAGAACCTAAATGATAACCAACCCATCGACATAGCAGACTCAGTTTCTTGGGCAGAACTTGTTTATTCCCTTAGTGGAACTTGGAAAGAAGACTTTCCAAGCCTGGAAGATATTCGGACTGAAATGGGACAAGACATCCTACGGGAAAGTCTCTAGATGTACTACCCAGCAACTTCAGCAACTTTTAAGCCGAGTAAACCTGGTTCCCTTCGATTACAATGCTGCTCTTGCTGCTGCTAAAATTCGCACTCAGTTAGACAAGCAAGGAACTCCAATGGGCCCGATGGATATTTTGATTGCAGGAATAGCTATAGCACTTCAAGCGACTCTTGTAACTCACAATGTCAACGAATTTTCTAGAGTTGCGGGACTTGCGATTGTTGACTGGTATTAACTATCTCTGATGTCAATTTTCAGTGGGTTCAGTTTCAAACTGCACTTGTAGGTACAAATGGGCGATCGCAATTTCTACATCTACAGATTCCAATCGCAATATATCGCCCAAATTATACTCCGACAGCACCCATTTTCCCTGTTCGTTGCGCCGAAACACTTCTACAACCGGTTGAGCTACTTGTACTAAGACATATTCTTGCAAGGTTGGAGATTGGCGATATTTAGCAAACTTTTTCCCCCTATCGGCTGCTTCTGTTGAAGGTGATAGGACTTCGATAATTAAGCAGGTAAATTGTACCAATTGTGGATCAGTAAGTAGATAAACAAAATTAATTACACAATGTCATTGCGAATCCAGCGAAGCGAAATGAAGCAATCGCAAAGGCTGGGATTGCTTCTCTACGAGACTCTCCGCGAACGCTTCGCTCGCAATGACTGTAATTAATTTTGCGTGGTTACTTATCTCGCTCATCGCAAGTCACCACCACATCTGGATAAAAATACTTTTGCCCCGGTTCTACCTGAACCTTCACATCTACAATGTACACTTCACAGGTGCGTAGGCGTAGCCCGTCGTCTTTTTATGCTGCTCGCTACCTACCAACTTGGATCGCGTTGCGAAAGGTCATAATACCAATTCTCTATGAAGATGCATAGAATAAAGCTTCATGGAATAGAGCTTTAAGGATGAAATCATAACTTGTCAAAACATAGAATTGGTATAACATTATTCGGATTTAGAATAAAACTGACTATCAGTATTTCTTCGAGAAAATGCTGATGTATTCATTAACCTAGAAGACAACTCGCTCTCTATGGCTCCCACCACTTCTGCTTACCAAATTACTGATTTATTCGCCGAACGAGCTAGAAAAATCGCACCACCAACTTACGGCACTGAATTAACCAAAATTATCACTGTCAGCTTTGCCTACGGTCTAGCTGACCCAATTCTTTTTCCCCATGCCGACTTAGCTGCTGCAAGTGCGGCTGTATTGGCAGAAGAGGCTCCGATCGCTCTCAATTACGGGCCACCTTCAGCCCAATTGTATGAGCAAATTATCCTCCGCTTGCAAGCTCAAGGAATCCCTGCCAATCGCGATCGCTTGATCATTGGCTACGGTTCCGGGCAGATTTTGGGCTTGCTACCAGATGTATTTGTCGAACCGGGTGATGTGGTAATCGTGGAAGGGCCAACCTTCTTGGGAGTAGTTAATAGATTTGCCCAGGCTGGCGCACGCCTAATTACCATTCCTGTAGATGAATTGGGGATGGATGTGGACGCCCTAGAAGAAACTTTGAACTATTTGAAGCAACGGGGCATTCGACCCCGGTTTATTTACACTATTCCCACCTTTCATAATCCCACAGGCGCTACTATGCCGTTATCTCGCCGCCAAAAACTAGTAGCGTTAGCGGCTGAGTATGGCGTGCTGGTAGTAGAAGATGACGCTTATAGCGATTTGCGCTTCCAAGGGGAAACAGTGCCCTCCTTGGCAAGCCTTGACAAGGAGGGGTGGGTTTTATACGTGAGTACCTTCTCAAAAATCATTGCGCCTGGTATTCGGCTAGGCTGGGCTTGTGGCGATCCAGCAATTATTGAGCGATTGGCAATGTTTAAAAGCGAAGGGCCTGTGGGGCCGTTTGTCAGCCATGTGGTCGCCCGCTACTGTGCTACAGGCAAGCTAGATTATCACATTCAGGAGCTAATTGCCTGCTACAAACATAAGTGCAATTTGTTATTAGAAGCGATCGCTCATGAGTTTCCCAGTGATGTAGTTGCTTTGCGACCGGGTGGGGGCTTTTTTGTTTGGTGTAAATTACCACCAGACATCAGCGCCAAAGCACTCCTAAACGCTGCCAACGAACACGGCATCAGCTTTCTGCCAGGAACTCGCTGCTACGCCAATGGCCAGGGAGATGATGCCATCAGACTAGCTTTTAGCTTTCAAACAACAGAGAAGATTGTCGAAGGAATTGCTGTCTTGGGAACAGTGTTGCGCGGATGGCGAAACTAATTTTGGATTTTAGATTTTGGATTTTGGAAGATAATTCGTAACCTCGTTCCCAGCCGGAGACTGGGAATGCTCTTTGGAAGGCTCCCGCCTTCCGTCTAAGCGGCAGAACCGCAACAAAAAGCATTTCCTTCTTAGCCCTCTTTTAAGAAACAAGTCAAATCCTCTTCCCTTCTGCCTCCTGCCTTCGGCTGAGGAAGGGGAATTCCGCCGAATTAGTTAAAAAATTTGTTCTAAACGTTGAAAATCACGCTGAACTTCATACCAGAGACTTTTATTATGGGGGTCTGTCTTCAGAGCTTTTTTGAGATAAATTCTGGCTTTGAGCAGCTGTTTTTCGGAAATTAGCGCCCGTCCCCAAATTTGATAAGCGATCGCTAGCCATTGCCGAACTTCTGCATCTGTTGACAAACGATCTGCTAAAGCTTCTGCCAGTGCGATCGCTTGCGGAAATCGTCTTTCTTGCAAAAA
>JBGTMK010000443.1:0-4339 GCA_041743605.1 Nostoc sp. | reverse complement strand
CAAACTGGAGAACTCGACTATCACCATCCAAGCCGAAAGCCTGAATTTGAGCTTGAGCTAGATTGCATAACCCACTATGCTCAACCATTACCCCTTTGGGTTTGCCTGTGGAGCCGGATGTGTAAATCACATTCGCTAGATCAGTAGGCGTTACTACCTCAATCGGGTTATTCTGTTTGTTTTGCAGAATTTCTGACCAGACTTCATCTAAACAAATCAGTTTTGCCTGATATTCAGGTAGTCGATCGAGGAGCTGCTGTTGAGTCAGTAATACTGAAACTTGAGCGTCTTTGAGCATGAACTTAAGACGGTCTTTAGGATATTCTGGGTCAAGTGGTACGTAAGCCCCACCCGCCTTGAGAATGCCCAACAGTCCCACCAGCATCTCTAAAGAACGCTGCACACAAATCCCCACCAGCACGTCGGCTCCGACTCCATTAGACCGCAAATAATGCGCCAACTGGTTAGCACGACAATTCAACTCGTGGTACGTCAATTGTTGATTCTCAAACACCACTGCCACAGCTTCGGGTGTCCTCAAAGACTGCTCCTCAAATAACTGATGGATACATTTATCGAAGGCGTAGTCTACTTGAGTATCATTCCACTCGATTAATAACTGCCGTTCCTCAGATTGTGTGAGCATTGGTAATTGGTCAATTCGTTGCTGGGGATTTGCCACAATTGCTGAAAGCATTGTTAGAAAATGCCCCATCATCCGCGCGATTGTGCTGTCATCAAATAAGTCAGTGTTGTAATTCCATGTACCTTTGAGTGAGTCTGTCCCCTCAAGAATGGTTAAGGTTAAATCAAAGGCGGCTCCTTTAGACTCTGGAATTATTGATTCCAAAATCAAACCATCCATATCCATCTGGTGAGAGCGATCGCAGACGAAGGCTATCTGATAGAGTGGCGAAAAACTGGGGTTGCGGACAGGTTGCAGTTGCTCTACCAGTAGGGGAAAGGGATAATCTTGATGATCTTGGGCATTTAACACACAAGAGTGCGATCGCTCCAGCAACTCTTTAAAAGTCGGTTTTCCTGAAAGGTCTCCTCGCAAGACCACAGGATTAGTAAAGTGACCGACAATATTTTCAAATTCTGAACGGTTCCGATTCTCCATTGGAGAGCCAATTAAAATATCTTCTTGATTGGTATAACGTAGTAATAGTATTTGTAATGCTGTTAATAAAAGGATATATAGAGACGCACCTTCTCTGTCCGCCAATTCTGTGAGTTTTTGCCGCAGTTCTTGTTCAATAGTAAAAAAGCGGGAAGCGCCGTTATAGGTTTGGATTTGAGGTCTTGGTCGATCTGTTGGCAAATTTAGCAATGGCAACTCACCAGATAGTTGTTGCTGCCAGTAAGTCAACAAACTTTCTCCATCTGAACTAGCGAGCATTTGCTCTGACCACTTGACGTAATCTTGATATTGATAGTTTTGTGCTGATAGTTGGGCTGCTTCACCTGTGGCGTAGGCGTAGCCCGTCGTAGATGTCGCTTTATACAAGGCGCAAAGTTCACTGATCATGATTTCTAAAGAATAGAAATCTCCCACTATCTGATGTAGCGTGATTAAGAAAATATGTTCTTTTGTTGCTAATTTATCAGTTTTAATATGGTTAATTAATAAATCAAAGCGCAATATCGGGCCTTGTTCTAAGTCGAAGGGGCGATCGCTTTTTTCTGAGAGCCAGTTGTTTACATCATCTTGGCTAAGGGCGAAAGCGTCTTGGATGCTAAAGTCAACTTGCTGATTTTTGTGAACTCTTTGCACTGGTTCGCCGTCAATGATTGCAAAGGTAGTCCTTAAAACTGGATGCCTTTCAAATAAAGCTTGTGCTGCTTGCTTTAGGGCAGCAATATCTAAATTTGTAACTAATTTTGCTGCATATGTAACGTTGTAAGCAGTACTGCTGGGTGCTAATTGATATGAAAACCAAAGTGCCTTTTGACCGTGAGATAAGGGATAATTTGTAACCTGCTCGGTACTCTGGGATAAAATTTGGATAATTTCTGCTTCAGATTGCTTAATTTTCCCCAATAACTCAGGAGTCAGTGAATGATTAGGCGCTCGATAGCGCAGTTTGTCTCCATCAACCCACAGTTCAACATTCTTTGCTAAAAGATTTTCTAGAAGCTCTATTAAATTCATAATTTTACTCTAATCAATGCTAATTTTAATAAATTAATAATTTATTGTAAAGCTACCTTAAATTCCTACAGTAAATTACTACAGTTTTAGCTAAAGACAAAGTTAACTTAGCTATAAGTTTTAACAATTATTACTATTAAAAATTTGCTTCTCCAATCGGATATTTTGCTAGGTTTTAAGTAATGTTTACATCATTTTACATCAATTGAGTTTATTTATTTAAATTTGTACTTTTTACTTGGATTTGTGAATTATCTCACCTTAGCCAACAAAATACAATACCAAATTAAGACAGTTAAGCAGACAGTTAAGACAGTTAAGACAGTTAAGACGTATCCGCTCGGTAAATTGGGATAAAAACAAAAAATCAAAATGTAAATTGGTATATACTGCGTTATAGAATATGACAGATGGCGCAAAAATTATCTGCTGAAAAACTTATTAACTGCTGTCGATTATAGACACCAAGAAGATTGCAGCAAATGATTCAATGCGTCAGTTAATACAAATATTGAGTTCAATAATACTTTCACAAGCATATTTACCGAGTTGTGTGAGAAAGCTTATCAAGAAAGGCAGAGGGCAGAAGGCAGAAGGGAATTCTGATTCCTGCTCTCTGCCCGTGAACGTAGCGAACTTGCGGTTTAAGACCCCCACCAAATTAAAAATTTGGTGGCTCCTATTCAGGCGGGGTCTGAATCCCCTTCTGAATAGAACCTTCTGCCCTCTGCCTTCTGCCTTCTGCCTTCTGCCTTCTTCAACATTCTCCAAAATCCCAACAATTGCACTAGGTCAATTTCCTACTTTATTTATAGCTACAATGCTTATTTAGAAAGGAATTGACCCTTAACGTTAGTTCCATATAACTAGCTTAATTATTAGTAAAATCTTAGTTTAGTTTCAGAATATGCCAACCCAAGTTGTTCAAGCTCAACCTTCAACAAATGCTTTTTTAGGTTTTATTCAATTTTGGAAAGACGTCAAAGCAGTCGCGCAACCTTACTGGTATCCAAACGAGCCAGGAAACAGAGCATTCTCAGACGTGATTCGCTCATGGGGAATGCTCGTTCTCTTGATTTTATTAATAATTGCACTTGTAAGCGTAAATGTTTTTAACAGCTTTATTACTCGCTATTTACTCGATGTCATCATTCAAGAGAAGGATATCTCTAAGTTTTATGATACTCTACTGCTTTTTGGTTCAGCTCTGGTATTGGTAACTCTCTTGGTAGGGTTCTCCAAACTAGTGAGAAAAAAAATTGCTCTTGATTGGTATCAATGGCTAAATAATAAGATTTTATCAAAATATTTAAACAATCGAGCTTATTACAAAATTAACTTTAAATCTAATATTGATAATCCAGATCAACGTTTATCTCAAGAAGTCGAACCCATTGCAAACAATGCTTTAAGTTTTTCAGCTACTCTCTTAGAAAAAATACTGGAGATGACAGCTTTTTTGTTAGTTCTCTGGTCAATCTCTCAGACTGTTGCACTAATTTTGGTTACTTATACAGTTATAGGTAATTTGATTGCTGTTTACTTAACCCAAGAATTAAATAAAATTAATCGAGAAGAACTCGAAGCGAAAGCTGACTACACCTATTGTCTAACTCACTTTCGCACTCATGCTGAATCAGTAGCTTTTTTTCGAGGAGAGAAGCAAGAATTAAATATTATTGTCCGGCGATTTAGTCATTTGATAGAAAATGCTAAACGCAAAATTGATTGGGAGAGGAATAATGAGATTTTTAATAGAGGTTATCAGGCTGTAATTCAAATATTTCCATATATAGTATTTGGACCTTTACAGATTAAAGGTGAAATTGATTTTGGAGAACTTAGCCAAGCGTCTACATGTTGCTATTTTTTCGCTAATGCTTTGGGTGAGTTAATTAATGAATTTGGGAATCCTGGAAGATTTTCTAGCTATGTTGAACGGTTATCTGAATTTTCAGATGCGTTAGAAGTTGTTACCAAAAAACCAGAAGATGTAAGTACTATAAAAACAATAGAAGAAAATCAGATCGTTTTTGAGAATGTCACTTTACAAACGCCCGACTATGAACAAGTGATCGTCGAAGATTTGTCACTGTCTGTCAAAGCAGGAGAAGGTTTATTGATTGTTGGGCCGAGTGGTCGAGGCAAAAGTTCTCTGCTGAGAGCGATTGCTGGTTTATGGAA
>JBGTMK010000442.1:0-5447 GCA_041743605.1 Nostoc sp. | reverse complement strand
AGAAGGTTACTGGCATCGGTTGCACCAAATTCCTGGTGTAATGGTTTGCTCTGTTCATAATTCAGCTCTATATGATAGCTCAGTTATTGTCGAAACGCGAAACACACACTACCATGCTGCAAGTCCAGATAATTGTATTCTCAATACGAACACAAGAAATTATACAGAAGAAACTTTACGAAACTTAATAGTGTTAGCCAGGGAAGTTGAGTGGCTGATTAGTAATAATATGGATTTTAAAGGTTTAGCTTGGCTTCGCAGCCAATATAAGCATTATTTAGTTAATAAAAAATTAATCACACTTTTTCCAGGTAGTAAATTTATATTTAAAGAGAAAGATTTTTCTAAATCTATCTTTAACTTTTATGGACAAGACTTTTTTGAAACTATTAATCAAAATTGTATTAAAAATCCCGATAAATATTTTTCTAATTGCCTGCTAGCCTGTGATATCAACCCAGTCATTGACCGAATCATACATATTCTAATTATAAATTTTCTAGCTAACTCTCTAGAAAATTTTTTTAGGTAAATAAAATATTAGTTGGCAGTTTTATAGTTAAAACCATTTTTATTACAAAATATTCTTATTGTTAATTTCGCTTAATAAAAACTTATATATAAAACTATCGGGTATTCTAAGGAAATAAGAATGAGTAGCCTAAGATTTTGTCTGTTTGGTTCAACAAGATATGGTGAAAGAGATGAGTAGCTATTTTAGCTTACCTACCCAAACCCCCATAAAAGAAACTTTAACCCAAACCTACCCAAAAGAAACTTTAACGCCTAAGTTACCCTGGGTTGAATTACGTTTTAGCATCATTGGTCAGACTATACCTGTGGATCACGGTTATGGCTTGTATTCTGCGATCGCTCATTTTCAATCCCAAGTTCACGACATAGATACATTGGGTATTCACACTATTGCAGGTATTCCCAGCGAGGATGGTCAGATTCATCTGACTGATAATTCCAGGCTTCAGATTCGCCTACCTGTGGACAAAATCAGTCTAATCTATCCGTTAGCAGGGAAGTCGCTGAAAATTGGTAAGCATACAATTCGCTTGGGAATTCCTGAAATTTATTTGCTTGAGCCAGATGAGAGATTGCGATCGCGTATAGTGATTATCCAGGGTTATCAAGAACCGGAGTCATTTTTAGCAGCAGCACAGCGTCAGTTAGAAAAACTGGGTATCCAGGGAAAAGCCTTTATTACCAAAAATACTGATGGTAGCCCAAAACGTAGAAGTATCAAAATCAAGTGCTTTACGGTTGTGGGTTTTGGGTTAGAAATTATTAATCTCAGCGATGAAGATTCGCTGACATTGCTGAGATATGGCATTGGGGGAAAACGTAAGATGGGCTGTGGCGTTTTTGTGCCTGTGAAGAGAAAGGGAAACGCAAGTTAAAGCTGGTTTTGACTACTACCCCAATATAGGTTTGAGAGTATTTCCCAGAAATAAACAAGATGTCCGTAGTAGCTAGTGTTGTCAACCCCAAAATTCAGTTAAATTTGGGCGATCCAAGCATAACTTGGATACATCGTGCTGGCATAGCAGGACTCTGGATGACGCTCAAGCAACTAGAAAAACTATACCCAATATCTGCGGAACGACCTGGTAATTTAACCTGGTTGCTGACTCCTCGCAGTATTAGCCTTGAATGGCAAGACCAGGATTTCGTAGTTTTAGACTGGCTGTTAAAGCAATCTTTTCAGATTAATGAAGAAGGTCTAATTTCGCTGACAGGCTTAAATACGCATTCAATCAATATTGAAACCCAAATTTATATTCACTTGGGAATAACAGGAACGTTTCTCCAACATAACCAGGTTTTTAAATTTGACGGCGGTAAATCTTGGTCATTAATAGTTGATGGTATAGAAATCGATGTCGAGTATAAGAAAGCAGTTTCCTATGCTCATCAGCATTTTGCTAAACAACTCTGTGATAAACAAGGTCAATTATTAGGACGATCAATTGGTGTAGCAGGGTGGCTATATCCGGGATCTGTAGTTCGTCATGTCGCTTTTACAAAAGAAACTAAGTTTGAAGAGAAACCACAATTGGCTTTTGCTCTTTTATATGCTCCTGTTGCTTGCCACTACTTTGTTTTGCGATCGCACATCAAACTGGAACATACACAATATGCCCTAGTTATACCTGAAGTGGTTGACTTAGAAATTTATGCCCAGGAATACTGGAGTTTGGGAAACTTAGATTACAAGGATTTCAATGTATCTAGCTTAGGAGATGCTGCATTAAGATACCTTACTTACAAACAATTATAGAATTGGCTATACCCGATCAAGTAAAACGATGCCAAGTAATATTATTTGGAACGGTAGTTTGGTCAAAGCAGCAAAAAACTCGCATAGAAATAGCAGTGGTAGAAGCGACTGAAATAATAGATTTTATCTGGTATTCGTTATGTCAGACCAAGATACCAAGCCGCGAACAGTTTGGGTTGATTTTCCCCTTGTTTCAACATTTTCAATTCGCCCAATTAAGTCATGTAATCGTTGGCGTTCTTTTTCTTGTTCTTCTTCAGTGGGAAATTTGTCAGGATGACTTGAGGGATCATCTACCAAAGATGCGAACAAAACTGCTCGACAAGCTGCCAAAGGTCGCCGCGCCCACCACAAATGTAGCGTTGAAGGGTGTCCATGCCTAATTGATTTTTCTCTAGCAGATTCTTGATTAATCGCTTCCAATGGTAACGCGACTTCTATTAGCTTCTTGCGGTAGGTCATCGTTTGTGCCAGGCAGATGAAACCGAAGCTTGCAATGATTAAACAACATAAAATATTCCGCTTACGTGAAATTACGGTATATCCGTATCGTGTTTTGATGGGCTAATTAGCCTTTATCAATCACTACTTGGTTAACTAGATTACAAAGCTTCATCTGGCAGTTATAGTCTTTTTATTAACTTTATGTCCTTAGCGTAATTACGGAATTGCCTTTACCTGAAGCATCCGTTTACAGATGCGATCGCACCAAAAAACAATCAGCAAAATGAAGTAAACCTGTAGCAGTTATTTTAGATAAAGCTAGAGTTCTGAAATTTGAGCTACCCAAAATCATCAAAGAATAATGGCACATCATAAAATTTAAACTTTTGGTCTACTGTAATTATTGTTAAACCTTCTACCAAAGCTTGAGCAATTAACATCCGATCAAAAGGATCTTTATGGTGTAGAGGCAAATCAGCAACCTTTATTCCATGTGCCAATGTCATAGACAAAACCTCAAACCGACTGAAGCGCAGAGCCTCCTCCAAATTACCAGGAGCAATTAACTTTCCTAAAGACTGTTTAATTGAAATCTCCCAAGCACTAATCGCACTGACAAAAATTAAGTTTTCAGGATTAGTAATTACCTCTCGTACCCGATCTGACAATTTAGAATCATTTTCTAAAAACCACAATAAAATATGAGTATCTAACAAAAAACTCACTACTCATCCCCATAAAATGCTGCAATTACTTCTTCTGTAGTCTCATCAAAATCATCAGCAATCTTAACTTTTCCCTGCCAAAAACCCGCAACTCTTGGCTTTAAGGCATCATTTAAATCAGCTTTAGTAACTGTAGGCTCAGGTTGAGTCAAAGGCAAAACTTTTGCCAAAGGGACACCCTGATGAGTTAGGGTAACTTCAACATGATTTTGGATATCTGACAATAAATCAGCTAAATTCTCAGATAAGTCAGCAATATCAAAAGTTTTTGGTGACATTTGGCTTATGCTCTCCTGATTACCAGCATTGTAACCAATAAAATCTACCCTCACTGAAGATGAAATTTAATAGTATTGGAGGATGAATAATGATTAAAAAATATGAAGGGTGTAATCGTTAACACTGTAAATAATTATTTTAAAACGGCTCAGTTCCCTGTTGCCACAACTCCAGCCAATCATAATTAACACTCGTCACAGCAAAATCTGGTTCTTTATGGAACGGACGGCGTAAGTAGTGAATAGAACAATTACCTTCCATATCTTCTACTAAAGGCACTTGCACCAATGCCAAAATGAAATTATCTGGCTTGTTTAGAGCGGTAATAATTTCATTCTTCGTCACTGTCACAGTTTTAGCGCCTGTAATTCGCCCTTTTACCTCAATAAATCGCAACTGTCCTGTTTCTGGAATACGCGACTCAATATCATAGCCGCACTTCTGGGTACTCACATCAGTTGGTTCGTACCCTAAATTGCGTTCTACTTCCATCACAGCCGTCATTGCTGCCTGTTCTACCCGTTCCGTCTCCCTGGCAAACATCACCGTTGTTGCCTGTTGTTTGCCTTGCATTCGTTGCAGCAAGCCTACTGAAACTACCAACGCACCCCCAACCACCACAGGCGGTAATGGTGATAATCTACGTTCTTGCTCTAATTCCTCCAAGCGCTGCATTAAGCGTGCTTGCAAATCATCGGCTCGCTGACGTGCCTTACCTGAGTTAATTTTGGCATTAGGCTTGCCAGCTTCCTCTTGCATTTTCAGTTCTTCTGCCCGATGATCCCAGTAATTAATTTCCTTGGTTAATCTATCTTTTACTGCTGTCATCGTCTTAGCAATAAGTTCTTCTTTGCGCTGCTTGAGTTCTTGAAGATGTTGGGGAACAAGGTGAGCGATTGCATAACTCTTGGCTTTTGCTTCTAAATCTTCTCGCAACCAAGATTCTTCTAAAACTTTTTCCACAACACCCTTTTCCTCGTCTGTTAGCGGACGGTAATTCAGGTAAGGTGCGTAACCTGCATTGTAAGTATTGCCTTCTGCATTGATTTCTACATATTGCATCCGCCGCGATACTAAACGCCTAGAGCCATTTAGATTTGTCCGCGCGTCTTGTATGGAATGTTCTAGATAAACTAAGGCGCGGGTTCCTTCGCTGGAATCATTTTCATCGATTAATATGGTGCCTTGTTTCAACAAATCCCGGTGTCTTTCTAAAGTCAGATCAATTGTGGCATCCAGTAGAGAATGTCCAGAACAGATGAAGGCAGCTAGGGGTTTACCAGAAATGCTGATTAAATCTTTTTCAAAGCAGATGCGTTCGTAGCGTAGCAGCAACGGTTCACCTACACCAATTTGCCGCCCTCGATTGCGAATAACTGCCGGAACATGACTGATTTCGTAACGCTGGGGTTCACGTTGACGCAATGTTCCACCTAATTGGGTAAATGCTTCTAGGAAGAAAGAAGCAATAAAATGAGGTTGCAACCGTCGCGCTTCTGCCCTTTCCATTTCTTCCCGAATTTGCTGCACTTTGGCGATATCCATCGAATCTCGTGCCAAAGCCCTTTCTTGTGACATACTCCTACACTGAACCGAAGCGGTTACAGGGTAGGCTTCCAACAGCCCGATGAAGGGTATGAAGGATTTCCTTCGTGGTACTATCGTCCATAGTTCCAACTATGTCTATCTTCCCACTACGGCGTTTTATA
>JBGTMK010000441.1:0-16438 GCA_041743605.1 Nostoc sp. | reverse complement strand
TATAAAACGCCGTAGTGGGAAGATAGACATAGTTGGAACTATGGACGATAGTACCACGAAGGAAATCCTTCATACCCTTCATCGGGCTGTTGGAAGCCTACCCTGTAACCGCTTCGGTTCAGTGTAGGAGTATGTCACAAGTAGGTCGCAGACATCGCCAAACAGCCAAACTCCTTCTTGAGTCACTTGGTGATATCGACCGAGCATCGCGGGTAAACTTCCAAGCCTGGGCCAAAGCAAACACTCAACCGACAGCACAGTTAGCGCTGACCGTTGGCACGATTGATGCCAACTGGCAACCAGAGAACCTAATCACTGATCCAGTCGAGTACATCCAGAAAAAACAGAAGCACGTTGCCTTAGTCGGTGGCACGGGCGACGGGAAGTCAACCTTTACCCAGTACCTATCCTCCAAAATCGGTGGAAGGGTCGTTGTTTATGACAGCGACGCTAAACCAGATGATTGGTCATGGCTGGATCAAGCCGATGTCATTGGCAGAAAAGGCAACTTTAAAGCCATTGACACCGCGATGGGTAAAGACTTAGAAATTCTCGAAGACCTAGTTCAGCTTAGGGGTGAAGGAGGGGATAACGCGATCGCCGGTCGTGAGAGATTCCTAATTGCTGAGGAGTTCCCAATATTAGTAGATGAGTGTGACCACGCTGCTACTTGGATCAAGCGTCATGCCAAGCGAGGAAGGCGGTACAAACAGTTTGTCTGTGCATTAGCCCAAAACGACACGGCTGAGAATTTCGGCTTGCAAGGTGACAAAGACACCCTTTACAGCTGCTTCTGTTTAGTGAGATTAGGGCAGTTTGGGCGCGATTACGCCAGGACTAAACTCAAAGATCCTCAACTAGAGCAATGGTTAAAGGCAGGTGGTAAAAAGCGGTTTATGGTTGATGACTGCCCTTGTGAACTTGACCTAAGCAACTGGGGAACAACTGCGGTAACAGCACCGGAAACCTCCGGCGGGGGAAATGAGGAGGTGCGATCGCCCCAAACAGACCTAAATGAATATGAGCAAATCATCGTCACTTGGGGACAAGAGCATCCAGGCGAGGTTTTAAAAGCTGGATATGTTCAGCGAAACATGAGGTTGTTTGACGGGATGCCTCCAGACAATATCAGAATCATCTTTCAATCCCTTGCTGATAGGGGATTGGGGGAAGTGGAAGGAAATGGCGATCGCTTGGGCTGGAGGTGGTCAAAGTAATGCCTACAGTTTGCCTACAGTCCGTCTACAGGCTGTAGGCAACGCTTTGCAGGTAAATTACCGATTAGATAAGCAGTGCTTGGGCGAAAGTGCGATCGGTGATGTGATCAGCGATAACCATTCAATAGTCCGTCTACACCGTCTACATTTTTTTTAGCGCCAATAATTCGGCTGTAGACGTTAAAAGTAGCCCCCAGAGCGGATTTTAGCGATTGTAGACAAAATTTTAGGGCTTCAAAAAACTTAAAAAATCGAAACAATTTTTAAATCTGCAATGACTCAAACAAATTGTCCTCGATGCGATTCTACGCGACTGCAATATCAAGAAAATTATGGCTACTGGGAATGTGACGACTGCGGTCACACATGGGCACTGGATGCTGACGATCCAGATTATGACGAAACAGAACTCTGCTCTATTTGCCACGGAAAAGGGGTGCTTACCTTTGCCGACGAAATTCTCTCCTGTACCACGTGCAACGGGAGAGGAACACTATGAGAATTCCAACTGATAAGCAACTAAAAGAATTAGCCGAAATGTACATTCTCAATACATACGCGCCACCTGGTCTGACTGCTTACATATATGAGGAGCAAGACGATCCAAATGACGATACCACTTACCACACCTGGGCTAGCGAATGGCCCAAACCAGATGAAGAAGCGCTTTCTAGCTGGGAAATTGTAGACACAATCATTGAGTCGGTAACTGTAGAGGAACGCGACGAAGAAGCTCGTGAATGGACAGTTCTAGTCGAAGCTTCGGTAACTGTTTGCGACAGCGAAGAAGAAGAGGAGGAGGAGAAACACCCAGAGGTGCAAAGTAGAAGCATCTCTGTGTACGTTACTTCTGACAGCAACGGTGAATTATATGTTTTCGATGCTGAGGAATAGCTATGGCAATAACCGTAGACCCTAAAACGCAAAAATTGAATATTCGCTTTAGGGTTACTGGCTACAGCAAGCAATTTTATCTATCTACTGGGCTTAAAAATTCACCGAAAAATCGAATCATTGCAGATTCTCGCTGGGAAGAAATTCAACGAGAAATTTCTCTAGGTATGTTTGACCCTACGCTAAAGCGTTATAAATTTGGGAGTAAAGTTCTAACTCAAAATCAATGCTTAGAAGAATTAACAGTAAATGAATTATGGGAAAAGTTTTGTGAATTTAAAGCCAGATTGATTAAGCCGTCTACTGCGAATAATTACAAAACTTTCAGCAAGATACTTTTGAAGCTTCCACAATCCCTAGAATCAGCACCACAACTCAGAGAAGAATTGCTACAAAATCACAGCTACCATGTTGCACGGCAAGTCATCTCGGCTTTATCCTCCGCCTGTGAATGGGCAGTGAATTGCAAATTAATTTCAAACAATCCTTTTAAACTGCTTGCACTTCCAAAGCAGAAAAATCAGGTTAAAAACATTAAGGCATTTACTCTGGAAGAAAGGGATCTAGTTGTGTCGGCATTTGAGGCGAGCAAGACTTGGGCACACTATAGCTGGTTAATTAAGTTTCTATTCTTCACGGGCTGTCGTCCTGGGGAGGTGTTCGCCCTGTGCTGGGGAGATGTTAGTCATGATTGCACAAAAATCACTATTAATAAATCTTACGCAACCAGAGTTGCAAGTCTGGGAGCTACGAAAAACAACAAGAAGCGGTTTTTTTTGTGCGGCAATGGCAGTAAACTTCAAAATTTACTCCTATCAATTCGACCGCCCTCTCCCGACAAACACTCTCTAGTTTTCAGATCCGCTTTAGGTCAGAGAGTGAATCTAAGGATTCTATGGAGGGCTTGGGGTGGGTATTGGTCGAAAAACAAAAAATTTTATCCAGGTGTAGTTAAGCAATTAAGTGATGAAGGGCAAATTCCCTACCTAACCGTCTACAGTACGCGCCACACATTCGCTACCTGGGCGATTGCTCATGGATCATCACCGGAAAAAGTGGCTTACTGGCTTGGGGACAATGTACAGACAGTACTTCAATATTACTGTCACCCCGATGTCACCAAGTCAGAAGCCCCAGATTTTTGAACTACTCATTTACTACTCAAAAATCGCTGAAAACGGCTCACCAGAGTGATTACTGTACTGCTGTGGGGAAAGCACCAGGTTGCACAGCGATGTTGAGACTCTGCCCATTGCGACGCACTTCCATACGCAAATCGCCCCCAACTTGGCTATTTTCTACCGCCTTTTGGACACTGCTGGCATCTGTAACTACTTGATTGCCAAGCTTTTGGATCACATCGCCAGCACGTATCCCTGCTTTAGCGGCTGGTGAATTTGGCACAACTGTCACAACTAATACACCTGTATCTTCATTCACCTTCAAACCGCTATTGGGATCTGAGTTGATATTCTGTTTTAGCTGAGGTGTTAACCCCATCATCTGAATTCCCAAGTAAGGATGTTCTACTTTACCTGTAGTTATCAGTTGATTGGAAATTCGTTGTGCTGTATTGATGGGAATCGCAAAGCCTAATCCTTGTGCCCCTTGGATTATAGCTGTATTCATGGCAATTACCTCGCCACGAGAATTGAGCAGGGGGCCACCGGAATTACCAGGATTAATGGCTGCGTCGGTTTGAATATACTCTACTCGCTTATCGGGAGCGCCAATTTGATTGCTACTACGTCCGGTAGCACTGATGATTCCGGTAGTTACTGTATTATCTAGTCCAAGGGGGTTGCCGATCGCGATCGCCCATTCTCCTGGTTGTAGTTGATCTGAGTTACCCAAGGCTACTGAAGGTAGATTCTCTGCCTGAATCTTGACAACAGCGACATCAGTTAATTCATCTCTACCGATTACCTTACCTTCCAAGGTGCGCCCATCTTTGAGTGTCACTGTCACCGTATCAGCGCCACCTAGCACATGGGCGTTAGTGAGAATCCGGCCATCGCTACTAATGATAAAACCTGAACCAGTACCCCGTTGTACCCTTTCTCGTGATTGTGGCAGTTGGGAACCAAAAAAGCGGCGAAAAAACGGATCGTTAAATTCATCTGGTATCTGACTTCTCACCGTTCGGGAAGAGTTAATCCGCACTACTGCTGGCCCCACCTTTTGCACCACCCGTGTCACAAAGTTAGGATCTGTGGCTGCTGGTAATGGAGGAGCGGCGTTGACTCGACTAACTGCCAAATTAGATGCACTCTCAGACACTTGCTGAGAATTTCCAGCCATATAGCCACCTGCCAATGTCATACCCGATCCTAGTAGCACCAGCGATAGAGAGGCTGCTGCCTTTTTCCAGGGTGCTTGATTGTATTTGGTGTTAGCAGTATTGAATAAAATGCTATTTGATGGGTGTTCTTGATCACGAGATTGGTTTTGCATTGCTCTCTGGAAAGGTATTTAGATGTATTACTAATGTAGATATTATTTATGACAGTTTTGTTGCAGAGGTATTGCGTTACTGTGAAATGTTTGGTATTTTACCCACTGCTGCAATTTTTTAGATATTTAGACCACAACTGAGGTAGGGAGTAGACAGTAGACAGTGGTGTATTCCTATGAAAAGCACTGTAACAAAACTGTATTGGAATATAGTCATTTCTGGGGGCACACAGATATGTACTCCGATTGCGTGTTCGATCTATGTCTGAAGGAATAAAATGGCACAGGGTAAAATCTTACTTAAGTCTGGTACTTTATGGACAAGTGTCAAAGGACAGACTGAACGTGCTTTACGATGTGGGGCTTTGCTGTCAATACCGACGGAATTTGAATTTGTCGAGCAGAATAACGTGCGCTTTTTAGTGCGGATTTTGTCTAACTTGAATCGCAAAAAAGCAGCCCAGGAAAAACATAAAAAACAATCTGCTGAGTCTGGTCAAGAGTTTAACCCTTTCTTGCCCTATGAAGAAGATTTATGTGTGGCGGATATCTCTGATACCCATGTATGTATTTTAAATAAATTCAATGTTGTTGATCATCACTTGCTAATTATCACCCGTAGCTTTGAGGAACAGGAAAGCTTGCTTACCCTGGAAGATTTTACGGCTATGTGGGCGTGTTTAGCTGATTTCGATGGTTTAGCATTTTACAATAGTGGCAAAACCGCAGGTGCTAGTCAGCGACACAAGCATTTACAGTTAGTTCCTCTACCACTTGCACCTTCAGGGCCTCAGATACCTATTGAACCTCTGTTGAGGGCTGCAAAATCTCAGGACTCCATCGCAACTTCACTAAAACTTCCTTTTATAAACGCTTTCGCACCCCTAGATCCCCATTGGGTGCAGTCACCATTGACAGGGGGTCAAGCAACACTAGAAGTTTATCGCACTTTGCTAAATGCTGTAGGTTTAGATACAAGGCAATTGGGTGCTTACAATCTGCTGGCAACACGAGAATGGATGTTAATAGTACCGCGATCGCAGGAACATTTTCAGTCAATTTCTGTGAATTCATTAGGATTCGCTGGTGCTTTGCTAGTACGAAATGCAGCAGAAATGGAAATTATTAAAGTTGAAGGGCCGATGACTATCCTTAAGAATGTTGCTGTATCCTAATTAAGTTGGTGCGATGTCTACGATGGGCTATGACGCTTGGCGTCCTCCCTTGGGAGAAGACTCGCTACTGCTTCTCTACAAGTTACCTGCACAAGAGTCTCTAGTACCGCACGGCGTAAATAAGCCACCCATCTTAAACGTCTGAAACCCTTGCAAACAATTAATTACGAATTACGAATTACGAATTACGAATTACGAATTACGAATTACGAATTACGAATTACGCGCAGCGGTACTAGTGGTTGATCCTATTAATTATGTGGGGTAAAAATGTTCGTAGTAAGGACTTTAGTCCTTGAATTTTTAAGCACTAAAGTGCTTACTACAAACCTCGGAAAACTTTTGCCATAAGACCACTAGTTGATGGCTGTTAATTTTCTCTCTAGGTCAAATAAGAAGCCGTGGATATACTCTTCAGTCCATTCTGCACCATAAAAGCGTTTAAACATCCCTCGTGCTGGGTCTTTTTCAGCCCGATATCGCAGGTATCGGAGTTGGGCTTGCTCAATGGCTAATAAATTTTGGGAATCTGTTACAGCTTCTGATTGTTCTACAAAATCTAGATAAGCTTTTAAATAGTCTTTAAAAGCGGCAAACACCTGAGTTTCGACTACAGCCGTTTCTTGAGGACGAGTCCATAGAAAAGCGGGAGAGAAAAAGGGCTGTGCTTCTTCTGGAAAATCTCCTCCCCAAGATAGATGCTGTTGATGGGCGTGGAATATGGGCAGAATTGGTTCGGTATATTTTGCCTGATATGCTGGATCATCCCGAAATAGGGGTTGCATATCCAAAGCTATTAGATGTCCTCCTGGTAATGTCACCAAATCTGCCCCAAAAAAGGGTAGATCGTAGTTAAGACGCGGGAAAATCACAAAATTCAGCACTTGCAGCGAATTGCCACCCTGTACATGAGCTGCACGAATTTGTCGTAACTTTGCCGTTTGAAAAGCATAACTGGTGGTGACAACCTCTTCCTGATTCTTTCCCTTGCCCATAACAGCACTCTTGGACTTAAACCCACTAGGGATAGGATAGGGTTGTAAATCCAAGCGCGATCGCATATGGGCGATCGCATAATCGAGAAATGGTTGATAGAGTGTCACGTCGCTTCGCTCCGAATTAAAAATTCAAAATTAATAATTAAAGAACTTCTGCCTCCTGCCTCCTGCCTTCATCTTTTACTAGCACCAACTGCTAAGGGAACAGCATCTTCAAATAAGAATTCATGGAGAAAGCGCTCTGCCCATTCATGACCAAAGTAACTGCTAAACAAACCAGATGCAGGATCGCGGTCTGCACTATATTGGTCATAGTCTTTTTGAGCTTTGACAATCCGCTGGATATCTTCAGGATCTTGGAGCGGTTTTGCATCTGCGAGAATTTGCCAATACAAGTTTAAATAATCCTGAAAAGCTTCAAATACTTGCGTTGCAACTGTTTCAGTGTCTGTTTTGGCAAACAATAGATACTTAGAAAAATACTGGTTGGCATCGTAGAACTTCATTTCTAAGTTTTGTGCCAAATCTGGGTATTTATCATGGAGACATTTTAGCGGAACTATATATTTGTTTTGATAATCTTCATCCTGAAATAAAGGCTGAAAGTCAAGCACAATCAGATTTTTAACTTTACCAAAGGATAAAAAGTCAATCCCTAACAGAGGTAAATCGTAGTCATGACTGGGATAAACCACACTGTTAAAAATTTGGGCACTCTCCCCGGCATCAATGTAGGTATAGCGAATTTTCCGCAACTCTAGACATTGGTAACACCAACTGCTTATAGTTGCTGGGTTTCTGCCGCGATCGCTAACTTTGAATTCCAAACCAGGGGGAATAGCCCTACTTTGCAAATCAAACCGCTGAAATAGCTCTTTTTCTAAAAATTGCAGGAAAGGCTTATACATGGAGGATGATTTGTTAACCCTTGCATGAAAATAAGTGATGGTAATCATGCACGTCTCATTTATGAGAAACAAAGCAACATTCCTTAATGGTCATTTGTCATTTGTCATTGGGTATTGTAGATTACTCTTCCCATTCCCCAGTCCCCATTCCCCATTTCCTACTAATGCCTAGCATGATTGCGACTGATCATTTGCTCCAGTAGTTCTTGGGAAACACAGCGACGCTCAGAACAATAGGTCATCAAGTTGACTCCGTTCATCATTCGTACTGTACTGACCCTGACACGAAAATCATCCGTAACAAACCAACAACGTTCCTGACCTTGATTGTTGTCATAGTCAGTATCAATCGTTAGCACTCCATCATCGGCAAACTGATACCGACTCACAACTGGAATGCTCTCAACATAGCCTTGGTTGCGGATCAGTTTTCCAGAACGTCTCGTTTCGTGGGGAACATCAACCAAGATAGCGGCATTATCGGTATTCGGTAGTCTGGTATCTAGGTTAGCTTGCCATGCAAAGCTTGCACCGCCTGTTGCTTTAGTAGGATCTATCCCTTGGGTTGTACAGACTTCTTGGACTTTCGGATCATCCTTTTCCATGACTTTAATAATCAAATTTGACTCCCCCGACTCATCGGCCGCCGAGTCAAAATGATGAACGGAGCGTTCAGTAAACCATGTACCCTCGCTTTTACGGAAGAAGTCGATCATTGTCAAGGGCGGTATTAGATGCATCTGTTTTGAAACCTCGTTTGATCAAATTTTGGCGTTATTGAATACTGAGTTATGAGATGAAGTCCCCATTTAGCTAAAGTGTAGGATAACTCCAAAAGTTATATTTTAATCATCTGATGACAAATACTGAAATTCAACTTATCACTAGCGAACGCCCTAGTCCAACTCCAGAAATCTTAACAGCCCTCAAAGCTGGAATCCTTCTGGATTGGGTAGATTTGTACCAATTTAATCTCAGGGAAGTCGATTTACGACAAGCTAATTTGAGCAAAGCCAAGCTATTAGGAGCCGATCTCAGTGAGTTGGTCTTGAGTAATGCCGATTTGAGTGGGGCTGATTTGCGAGGTGCTAATCTGCGAGGAGCGGATTTGAGTGAGGCTAATTTGCAGGGAGCCTATTTAAACCGTGCTAATCTCCAACAAGCAAATCTCAGTGGTGCAAATTTGGAGGGAGCCAAACTCCAAGTAGCGCGTTATGATACACAAACGAAATGGCCGCAAGAATATAACTATAAAGCTTCGGGAGCGGTGGGGCCGGGTGCTAATCTCAATGGTGCTTTTCTCAATACAGCTTTTTTACAAAATGCAGATTTACAAGGTGCTAATCTGCGTGGAGCCTACCTGAGTGGCGCTGATTTGACAGGAGCCAATTTGCAAGGTGCGGCTTTAAGTGGCGCTGATCTGACAAAAGCTTATTTGACAGGGGCTTGCTTGCGGAATGCTCGATTGACTGGAGCCGATTTGCGAGATACAGACTTGCGAGCAGCTGACCTCAGTAATGCAGAGATGGAACATCTTCAAAGTATTGCTGGAGCAGATTTTACTCTTGCCCAAGGACTCACAGAAGCAACTAAAGCCATGCTTTCCAGTCGTCCACATTCAGAACTCGACGTTTGGAATGCCTACACCCGCACAACAACTCGTGAAAGTTTGAGTGCTTAACCGTGCCAATTTTAGATTTTAGATGATGTAGGTCAAATCACCCATAGTCAGCAGTTTGTAGTGGGGACTTCAGTCCCCAAAGCCAGGACTAAAGTCCTTACTACGAACATTTTTTATTTAGTTTGATTAACTGGCATGATATTAGGTCTAAGCTGCGCTTCTTGTAGGCGAAATAAATCCAAAATTCTTTGACCAGTTGTTCTGTAGTGAGTTTACAACGGCTGCCAATTCTTTTTCAGGAGCGCTAAAAATGTAGCGTATCCTTCGGAAAAACCAGGCGGATCGGGTAAGATATATTGCGGAAATTCTTTATACGATCGCCAAGGTTCTGAAGCATTATGCCGCAAATGTAAGGCACATTCTGAGGAACCGGGTAGTCGCCAAGTCATTTGACCAGTTTGTATATCAGTCACAAATGCCTCCTCATCTCGAAAAAGTTGATCTTTTCTTCCAGATTTTGGCAGATTGCCCGGATATTTTGGGCAAATTTAACTACAGCTAATTTATATTTCTTCATATACATTGAATTTTTCTCACCGACTTACTTAAACCAAATTATGTTGATAAACGTAAATAGGCTTAAAATTTTTACCAATGACGAATGACAAGGGACAAATGACAGCCTTAGCCAGTTAGCTTTAATTGCGCCGACTTACTTATTGTGATAATAAGTCTTCTAAAGCCGCTCCGACAACTCGGTGATCCTCATCTTGTCTGAGTTGGTTCAGGGCTGCTTTTGCTTCTGGCTCGTCAAATCGTTTGAGGGCATAGCTAACTCGCACCCGCATCCGCCAAGATTCAACATTTACCAATGTTAGTATTTGAGATAATGCCGCAAGATGTTGGTTAGAATTAGCAAGTAAACCGAGTCCATCAACAGAGGATTCCTGGACTGTGAAATCTTCATCTTTTAAACCCTGAACGCAGATATCAAATAGTTCTTCAGGGCAATCCATTTCTGCGATCGCAGCCAAAAGGCTCCGCCGCACTAGCCAGTGGTCATCCTGATAAAATGCCATAACTAGGTGAGAAACTGCAACTCTGCCAAATAGCGATAAAGAATTTGCCGCCTCAGCCCGCACGTTGGGGGTATCGTCGAATTTCATAATTTGCATCAAAGCAGCAAAAGATTCTGCTGATTGTTGATTCCCCAAACCCCTTGCTACAAAAGAACGCACCAAAAATTCTGAGTCATGAAGTTTACTTCTGAGCAGAGGAACTGCAACTTCTGATTCATAATTATCGAGGGCTGCGATCGCCTTTAAACGATATTGAAAATCTGGGTTCTTCAGTTCAGCTTGGATTTTATGGATTTCCATAGGTAGATGCGGTAAAGCTATTCTTTAACTTTATTTTACAGATGTCACCAAATGGCGATCGCATTTTAAAATTCCGCAACTCAGCACAATTAATCCTCTTACTCAAAAAAATATAAACACATACCATTGCCTGTATCCCAACCGCCAATCTGATGCTAAAAAAAAGCTGAAGTTTTTTGAAAGTATTATTTAACTTAACAAATTTTAATAAATATGGTTTCAGCATCGTATCAGAATATGTAAAGGCAAACGATGTAAAAACTTAAGATTATCAATCTTGATCAGGATTTGAACTCTCTTTATCCTCTTCTTTGTCAAAATAATGTAAAGTTTTGTAACATTTGCTGAATATCCCTCTCATATAATTTATCCAAGATATCTTTTGGATTTTAAGCTACTTTTTTAAGATCACTTTTCTAATGAAAATTACTGAATTCTTTGAACTTTCAATTGGACGATGGCGATCGCAGCGTAGCGGTCATCATTTAGCCTTCGCCCACTTTGAAGAAGTACTGTCTAACATTGACATTGAGTCTCTATCTACAGATGATCCGGCGGTATTAGCAATCTGTCACTTATATGACACCGACCCCGCCAGTATTACCCACCCCTTTCGGATGACTTGGGAAGGTGAGTCAGACTGGGACGATAAACCAATAGCTGGTAGTACTGTGCTGGTGCCAATTCCCGATATTGAAAATCCTAATAGAGGCAAACTCTTACGGGACAAGGGATACGCCGAAACAATCCCAGCCGTGGCTAAATATCATCTCAGTGACGATAGTATTTTTACCCTGCTAACAGAGTATGAACTCGCTGCTGCTGAAGAACGAATTTGGTTTGCCAATCCAAATCTCCGATTTCGGGTAGCGATGATAAAAACTAGTGATGGTAAAGGTGTGACAACAGCTTCCTTTTCTTCAGAGATTCGCTCTTTGTCAAGTTCAAACAGTTAGCAAATATCAGGTTAAAAGATAAAATGATACAAGCTCGTAAATTTATGATGTTGTTGGCAAATTCATCGGGATTCTAACCCATCAGCCCTAATCAATCTTAATTTCTTTAATTTCAGTGCATTTTAAAGCACTTTAAGTAAGTCGGCACAATTAAAGCTAACTGGTAGGGGCTGTTATTTGTCGTTGGTCGTTGATAAGAGTTTTAAGCCTATTTACGTTTTTTAACATAGTTTGGTTTATTCTCACCGACCTACTTAGCTATGAGCAATCAATTTATTGCACGGCGGTAAATCAAAGCAAAAACAGGGTTTTAGGGGTGGATTTAACCCTTCCTGAATTGACCAACAACATCAATTTATTTATGGCTATTTATGGGTACTATAATACGTGAATTTTGAATTTGGAGCGAAGCAAAGTGATGATAGCGCCCAATGAATCTAGCACCAACGCTAGCGATTTGCTCACCTTAGCCTGTTGGATGGCAGGAGATTTTAGCAACTACAAGCAATCTTTTGCAAATCCGCAACTTTACGCCCACATTCACATTTATTTTCGTCCCTTACCGATTGAATTTTTTTCTGCCATCGGTTTTTATTCTGAACAAGCTTATGACCATGATTTATGGACACCCTATCGCCAAGGAGTACATAAATTAGTTGATTTGGGCGGGAGCATTTATATCGAAAATTACAGCTTGAAAGACCAGATGCTTTATGCAGGTGCGGCTCGTGAATTAGATATCCTCAAAACCATCACCCCAGAAAGCATCGAACGGCGTTATAACTGTTCAATGGTTTTCCAAAGAGAAGGTGAAATGTATCGAGGCAGTGTGGAACCAGGCAATCAATGCCTGATTAAGCGCAATGGATGTCAGACATATCTTGTTAGCGAAGTAGAAGTAACTGAGCATACTTGGATAAGTCTAGATAAAGGTATGGATATTGAAACCCACGAGCAAATATGGGGATCAACCGCTGGGCCATTGCGATTTGAAAAACGAGAAAGTTTTGCTGATCAATTACTTGCGGTGAGTGCATTATGCTGATTCAGTTTGAATCTATTAAATATAAAATGTTACCTCCACAGGCTGAAAAAAAAATGCGCTGCTGGATTCGCAGCCGCCACTTAATTTGTTCGGGTAACTTTTTTATATTCGAGACATTAGAATATACAACGGTTGAGAGATTCTCTCAATGTGTTGCTTCTTTAGGGGGAACAGTAATATCCGTTGACCCTATTAATAAAATTTGGATGGGCGATCATCGCCAAGTAATTTTATATCAGGCAAAAGCTAGTTTACATACACCTCATCATACGTTGAAACAATACTGGATCAAATACGGTGGTTTCTACACTAGATTTGATGAGCGTCCTTGAAAGTTACTATCTGTGGAAAATATTCTGAGAAGGGTCTACACTCCAATTCAAAATTTAGTTTTGAATTTTGAATTTTAAATACTCCCCAATAGGGTTGACAGCTAATTGTTAATGTCTAAATTTGTTAGAAAATGTAACTAAAAAGCTCCCCAAAACTTGATAGCTTATATTAATACCCAGTAATTAGTAAATCTTAAATAGAGTGTGTTACGGCTTGAGCCTAACGCACCATGTTTTATGCGGTGCATTTAATCACTCCTACCCACAATTAGCCCAAGTATGCAAACTTTCATAGACGACGAAACCAGACGACGCCAATATCAAGCATTTTCCCAAACAGAACCCATCGAACTGTGGAATACTGCTTCAGCTGAGGACATTGAAATTGTAGTTCGGGCAGTTTATCGACAAGTATTAGGCAATGCCCACATTATGGAAAGTGAGCGGCTCATCGTTCCAGAATCACAACTCAAACAAGGCATAATCGATGTGCGTGAGTTTGTGCGTCAAGTTGCCAAATCAGAGTTATATCGTTCCAGATTTTTTGATAATATTTATCGCTACCGTGCGATTGAATTGAACTTCAAGCACTTATTGGGTCGCGCTCCCAATGACTACTCGGAGACAATTTATCACAGTAACATTTTAGATGAGCAGGGTTTTGAGGCAGATATTGATTCTTATCTTGATAGTGACGAATATCTAGATGCCTTTGGCGATAACATAGTGCCATATTACCGGGGTTATAAAACTCAAACTGGCCAAAAGATATTGGAATTTAGCAATATGCTGCAACTGCTGCGGAGCAATTCTAGCAGTGATAAGAACCTTGCAACGAATAATAAAGCTCAACTGGTGCGATCGCTAATTACCAACACTCCTTACGGTAAACTCAAACCCACGGATGTTAGTGCAATTCTGGCTGAAATCTTCAAGCCTAAGCCAGAAACTGCTGTTCCAGTTAATACATTTACTGCAACTCGCACAGCAGCCGAACAAAGCTTGCAGCAAAAGATTCAAGAGCAAGAAAGCCAGATAGCAACTTTACAACAACAACTAGCAGACTTACGACCCTTTGCCAGCATTGGCACAACAAAATTTAGTAGTAGCTGGCAGTCTTCCAGTTTTGTCACAAGCACAGGCGAATATACATCTTTGCAACAACAAGCTGATGGCCAAGCAAAACAGATTACAGCTTTGCAAGAGCAAGTTGCTGATGCCCGGAGGTTTGCCACAATTGGAGAAGCCCGGTTGAATAAGTGGCGTAGTCGCGTTTTTAATGGCTAATTTCTCTACTTTTCAGCTTTTTAGGGTGAGTTAAGCAAGTTTAACTCACCCTAATTAAATTTCCTGATGTTTTTCAAGTCAGCTTGAAACAATAAAGAATCAGAAAGTGTCTGAATTATTGTTTTAATAGACTTGTAATTTATGAAAAAAGCTATCGTTTATCGATACCGTACTTATGGATTAATTGGGTTAATATCCTTAACTACTGTATTAAATACAGCTACATCTGCCCTAACACAGTTAGTAGAAGATTCCCCAATTTTGCAAACTCCTATCCCTGCTTCTAACTTAATTTGGCCGACTCAAGGGTTTATTTCTCAAGGCTTCCGCAAATATCAACATGAAGGAATTGACATTGCAGGGGCATCTGGAACTCCTATTGTTGCTGCTGCATCCGGTACAGTTGTAAAAGCCGGTTGGGATAATTGGGGATTAGGCAATGCCATAACTATTAAACATTTCAACGGCAGCATTACTGTTTATGGTCACAATCGCCGTTTATTGGTGAGCAAAGGTCAACAGGTGATTCAAGGTCAAATTATTGCCGAGATGGGATCTACAGGCAATAGTACAGCACCTCATTTGCACTTTGAAGTTTATGCAAATGGTCGAATAGCAGTTGACCCCGTTCATTTGTTAACGTCTTTAACTGCAAGTGTTACCTCTGGTTCTAAAGTTCAGCAAGTGGATAACCCAAGCCTTCCAATCTCGACACCCGCAGTAGCAAAGCCAGTTTCACCTTCACAGGCGATTCCAATAGATTCTATAGCTGCAAGCACTGATACGAAATGCAATGGAAATACCATCATTGAAGGTGAGACTGCAAGCATTCGTGTAAAAGTCTGCGAAGAAAATGGCCAGTTATTTTATATTGGGCAGTTGAAGCAAGACCCAAGTAAGCCTATAAAGATACAAGCTTTGAATATTGGTAAAAGCAGATATCGAGCAGATAATGGTAGTTTTTCTTATGTAGTCACTCCTGAAAGAGTAGAAGTTTGGCGCAATGGAAATCAGATTCGTTATGACAGTTTTTCTTCTTTAACAAGATCGCCATAAAGGAGACTTTGAAGCTGTTCCCTGCTATAAGAGTGAAAATTCAGATATCGGGCTATCTATTTTTTTTTGAGTTCGTGCATACTTCTCACAACCTTCGTTACTAAATTTCTGGGTGTAAATCTGATGCTTTCAGTCAATAGCTTATTTCTCATTCCAGGAACGACAACAATTTTGTTTGTCATTAACCCACGATAACCAATTTTAGCAACGGTTGCCGTATCCATCATTCTCTTAACGCTAGCAATCTTGGAATCTTCCATTGCAGCCGTTTGTTGAAATTCCGATGCTGTTGGCCCTGGACAAAGAACTGTCACACTGACACCTGTGCCCTCTAATTCATTAGCGATCGCTTCAGAAAATGATAAGACATAGGCTTTAGTCGCAAAATAAACCGCCATTAGAGGCCCTGGTTGAAAAGCAGCCGCTGAGGCCACATTTAATATTTTTCCATAGTTTTGCTCGACCATATCCTTAAGGAATAATTTAGTTAAATGAGTCAGGCTGACGATATTTACCTGGAGCATTTTCAGTTCAAGGGTAAGGTCTGTTTCACTAAATGCTCCATAAGTACCAAAGCCAGCATTGTTAACTAGCACATCAATCTTGATAGATTCTTGTTGTAGTTCTGTGAAAATTTCTTCTGGGGATGTTGGAATAGATAAGTCCTTAGTAAAAATTTTCACGGAGATACCAAACTTTTGCGGAAATTCATCTATAATTTCAATAAGTTTTTGTTCATTCTTATCGACTAATACAAGATTATAATTATGACGAGCAAAAATCTGGGTTAATTGATAGCCTATTCCACTAGCGGCTCCTGTAATTAAAGCAGTTTTTTTCCGGCGGCTTTCTGATGTTTTGTTCATGTTACAAAAATGACTAGTTTGAATTAATTAATTTAACTTTTATAAAAACAGCTACAGCAATATATAATGTTTGCTATAGCTATTTTTATAGTGACAAGAAATGATGCTATCCACCTGAGATGATATACTTCAATCCAGCATATTAGGCGCAAATATAAAAATCTGTATCTATATAAACAAGAGTCGGATAAACAAGAGTCAAAATCTTTAATATACTCGCCAGAATTTATAATAAATCCAGTATAGTTAG
>JBGTMK010000440.1:0-10153 GCA_041743605.1 Nostoc sp. | reverse complement strand
TATAAAACGCCGTAGTGGGAAGATAGACATAGTTGGAACTATGGACGATAGTACCACGAAGGAAATCCTTCATACCCTTCATCGGGCTGTTGGAAGCCTACCCTGTAACCGCTTCGGTTCAGTGTAGGAGTATGTCACGAGAAACACAATCACATTCGGTGAACCTGATATTAAGGTAAAAGCCTGTCTAGAAAAATCTTTCAGAGATTGTCTCCTTCCCAGTCTGATGCTGGGAATAAAGAAGGATCTGGGGGTTTGAAAACACACTCTCAGGACTGAGAATTGGGAAGATGAGTATGCAATACTGCGTAGGTTTTGAAAATTTGTAGCTTGCTTCCCCGCAGGAGTACGAAGTGAAACCCAACAAAGCCTTGATAATGTTGGGTTTCGTTCCTCAACTCAACCTACGTTGGAGTTATTTTTTAGGCTTCACCGAACAGTATTGGATGAGTATGTAGATTTATATCCCAACCAAATCTATCAGCGAAGAAAAATTTGTGTGAAATAGATTGCGCCTTTACTGCTCTTGGCTACACCAATCCCAGTTTTATTATAATTACCTTTGATATTGGCAAGATGCCCCGGACTTTTGAGCCAGCCTTCAACAGCTATTTTCGCAGGGTCACTATATCCCTGGTTAAAAGCAACATTTTCACCAGCTGCTGTGTAAGAAATACCGATTGCTCTAACACGTTGTGAAAATCCCGTATGTCCAAAGCCAACTTTCCCATTAGCCATATTCTGACTGTGAATCCTGGCTTGATTATCGATAGCAGCATTACGAGTTAGCGCTGGTAGCTTTTGAGAAGCTCTATATTGATTAATTTGGTTATGAACCGACTGTTCTAGAGTGGTAGTGTTAATGCTAGATTGTGCGATCTGAAGAGTATTACTTGATATTGGTGAAGATATTGGCGTAAAAGCTGGATTTGTTACGGGAGTAGCGATCGCTCCACTACTTAGAACAATAGTGCCTAAAGCAACGCCGTAGATTGTTGTTTTAATCATTTGCTGAAAGTAAAGTTCCAGACAATCTAACCAGACTAATGTCAATGTGACAAATTGCTTATAGGTTTATATACTTCTGTTTATGCCATTTTTTGTTCAAAAACTACCAGTAAACATTTCAATTCACGATTTTACAAAAAAATTATTCTAATTTAGAAAAAACTCCCTCTACCATTAGTATGATTATCTATATATAAATGGTATAAGTTTATCCATTAAAACCTCTAGGTCACTTGCTTTGGTTGAGGGTTTCTAACTCTTCCTGCACCACCCGTAACACCCGTTCAATATATTCTGCACGCCACTGCTCCCGCTCCTTAGTTACCTTGGCATCTGGTTCATAAGCTTCAATCTCAGTAGCCGATAAAAGACCTTTAACCTCTAGCAATCTTTCAATGGTGTCCAGCCTTTCATGCAACACGGACACCTCGCCAGTTAAAGCCATGACGATCGCTAACAATTTATCGATTTGCGGATTATCTAAATAAACAGGTCGTTTACCCTTAGCTATTTTTGCCATCCTAATTCAATTCTCCAAAAATAAGACTATACACACAAAATAAGAAAACCCAGATTATATCTGACTTCCTCAATTAAGAATTACGAATTACGAATTACGAATTACGAATTCTTACTTAGTTGCAGCAACTACAAACCAACTGCCTTGTGTGCTTGAGTTACCATTTCTAAACAGGCTATTAGTTACTTTTGCTTTCCATGCCCCATTTGGGACAAATTTCTCGAATGTCTTATCTGATGCAAAACCAGCCTCAGTAACTAGAGACACCAAATCTAAATCGCGTACAGCACTCCAGAAGGGTTCGTTGTTGTTAGCGGTTTCCCAATCATAAATAAACTGTGTATAGACATCCAGATGACGATATAGAGGTGCTTCTACATGAAGCATCATGCCACCGGGAGCTAGTAGACGATAAGACTCTTGCATAACTTTACGCACAGATGGCGGGGGAATTTCATGTAGCAAAATGTGAGAAACCACCAAATCAAATGATTCATTAGGGAAGTTAGTGTGTTCAGCATTTTGCTGTGAGAAGTGTACCCGTTTTCCTAAAGCTTCGGCTCTGGCGTGAGCGTAACGCAACATAGATGCGCCTACATCTATGGCATGAACTTCTGCATCTGGAAAACCATCTATGTATGGTAATGTGCTATTGCCGACAGAACATCCCATATCGAGAATTTTTCTGGGTTTAAAGTCGGGAAACTCTGTTGAGAGATAGTTTTTGACTATAGATAGCCCCATATCATCGTTGAGTGGCCCCAACCAACCTAAACCGTAAACGTAAACGCCGCGATCGTAGGTTGCACCAGCAGTGATATCATCATCTGTGAATTCACTGTGATATCCTCCGGGCATACAGTGAATGTCTACAGCTTTTTGATGAGTAGGTATTTGAAAATTTGGGTCGAGGGTTAAAGTACCCAGTTTACCGCTCTGATCTTTGGCACGCTCAATCAACTTTGGCAGTTGTCTGTCAACGCTGCTATTCACAGCATCCCATAACATTTCTTGGTTGATGCGCTTGAGGGCACTAGTCCAACGGTAGTAGGGTTTATCGTGCATTACTTCCCGAATTTCATAACGATTTTCGGGAGGACGCTGATGTTCTTGTTCAAACTTCGGCTTGGCTAGTTTTTCATAAATTACCTTATTTCCAGGAGAGATATTCCTGAAAATGTGCATTTTTAGACTTTGCACAAAGTTTTGGCGTGCCAACTCGTCGTGAGTCGGTTGCGGTAGCATCGCGTGTTGGTATTGTTGATCCATTATTGCTTCCTCCCAGGAATTTGAGGTATATTTTTACTCTACTCGGTATTGAGTGCTGAGTATTGAGTGCTGAGTAAGAAAGAGAGTATTCAGTACTTGCCGGTTGATACCTCGCTCCTTGTGGCGGTCTTTCAACTCAGCACTGGCTCAACGCCCCGCTATCCATGTACAGTACTCAGCACTCTTTATGCTGGATATAATAGTTTGGCTACCGTTTGTACATCCTTATCACCGCGTCCAGAGCAGTTAATTACAATCCGAGGACTACCATTTAGTTGGGGAGATAGGGTTTCGAGGTAGGCGATCGCATGGGCTGTTTCTAATGCCGGGATAATCCCCTCCAATTTCGATAATCGCTGGAATGCGGCTAAAGCTTCTGCATCCGTTACACTATAGTATTCGGCGCGACCAGTATCTTTTAAATAGCTATGTTCTGGCCCCACACCGGGATAATCTAAACCTGCACTAATTGAGTGTGCCTCGGTGATTTGCCCATCTTCATCTTGCAGCAGATAGCTCATTGCTCCGTGCAATACACCAACTCGTCCTTTTGTCAAGGTTGCTGCGTGTTTTTGGGTATTGACACCTTCTCCGGCTGCCTCAATTCCAATGAAGCGTATAGAAGACTCATTCATAAACTCATAGAATAGTCCCATTGCATTGGAACCACCGCCGACACAAGCCAAGAGAATATCAGGTAATCCACCCCACTTTTCCATTGCTTGGGCGCGGGTTTCTTCGCCAATTACTGCATGGAAATCACGTACCATCATCGGGTAAGGATGAGGCCCTGCTACCGAACCCAGGATGTAGTGAGTTGTTTCCACATTTGTCACCCAATCGCGGATTGCTTCAGAAGTCGCATCCTTCAAAGTTCCAGTTCCCGCCTCAACTGGACGCACTTCTGCCCCCATCAACCGCATTCTGAACACATTTAAAGCTTGGCGTTCCATGTCTTGAACGCCCATGTAAATTACACATTCCAGTCCAAAACGAGCGCAAACGGTGGCTGTGGCAACTCCATGTTGTCCGGCACCTGTTTCGGCAATAATCCGCTGCTTACCCATGCGTTTTGCCAACAATACCTGACCAAGGGCATTATTGATTTTATGAGCGCCAGTATGATTTAAATCTTCACGTTTTAAGTAAATTTGTGGCCCTGTGCCATCGGGTCGGGCATAATTAGCAGTCAAGCGTTCAGCAAAATACAATGGTGTCGCCCGTCCCACATAATCGCGTAACAACTGCTGTAGTTCTGCTTGAAAACCAGGGTCATTGCGGTATTGCTGATAAGCTGTTTCTAATTCAGCAAGGGCAGGCATGAGGGTTTCAGGTACATACTTACCGCCGAAGCGTCCAAAGCGGCCTAGCGGATCTGGAACTTGAGCAATTGAACTTGGAGATAGGGGAGTGGTAGTCACAGGCTGTTTTTGATGAGGGGAATGACTTAATTATTATAGAAAAGTCTGGGGCGTATCTGGGGAACGGAGAAAAAGCTGGGGAGATTGAATTTAGAATTCAGGAGTCAGAATTCAGGACTTATCTTCTACTAGTAAGAGTTACAGTTTGGCTTGCTTAACCCAACGCGGACTTTAAATCACTTTCCGCTTGTCCCAAGGCGTCTGGCAATTTACTCGCATCACGTCCGCCGGCTTGGGCTAAGTTTGGTCTTCCGCCGCCGCCGCCGCCGCAGATTTTAGCGATCGCACCTACAAATTTACCAGCTTGCAAACCTTTTTTGTTCACTTCTGGACTAAAAGCTGCAACTATACTAACTTTCCCCTCTTCGGGAACTGAACCCAGCACCACCGCACCGTTACCGATTTTTTGCAATAAGCGTTCGGCTGCGGTTTTCAATGATTCTGGATCAACATCTTCTAATTGGGCGACAATAATTTTATGTTCGCCTACGGTTTCTGCTGTTTGTAGCAAGCTGTCAGATTTAGCGATCGCTAATTGTACCTTCAAGGTTTCTAATTCTTTCTGGCTATTTCTCAGTTCGCTTTGCAGACTTGTGATTCTGTCTGGTAATTCTTCGGGTTTAACTTTAAAGCGATCGCTTAAATCTTTAACTACTTTATCCCGCAGATTCAGATAATCTAATATTGCTGGCCCCGAAACAGCTTCTATGCGCCTTACCCCAGAAGCCACACCAGCTTCCGAGATAATCTTGAAGACGCCAATTTCAGCAGTGTTACTCACATGGGTTCCACCGCATAGTTCCATTGATACACTGGGGAAATCAATCACGCGCACTTCGTCGCCGTATTTTTCCCCGAACATGGCAACAGCACCCCTAGCTTTCGCCTCTGCTAAAGGTAATACTTCCACCTTTGCAGTATGTGCTTGGGCAATCCAAGTGTTTACTTGTTCCTCAATTTGTTGAACTTCCTCTGCTGTCAATGCGCGGGGACAGTTGAAGTCAAAGCGCAATCTGTCAAAGGAAACTAGAGAACCAGCTTGCGAGATGCTATCGTCAACAATTTTTTTCAACGCCGCTTGCAATAGGTGCGTTGCAGTATGGTTAGCTTGGGCGCGACGGCGACAAGCTGGATCAATTTGGGCGGTGACATTATCGCCTACGCGCAGTGTCCCGCGTTCGATGCGTCCGAAGTGAACAAAGAAATCAGATTCTTTCTTCACATCTTCCACCCGAACTACAATACCATCACCAGAGATATAACCGCGATCGCCAATTTGTCCCCCTGATTCGGCATAAAATGGCGTTTTGTCAAGAACAATTTGCACCTCTGTCCCCGCTTCTGCTTCCTCTTGGCAAACACCTTCTACTAAAATCGCTTCGACTTTCGCAGTTGCAGCAGGTTGGGTATAGCCGATAAATTCGGTGACTTTAATGTGTTCTGCTAATTTGTCGAGGGAACCTTGCACAGTTAAATCGATGGTTTCATGTGCTGCTTTGGCACGTTCCACCTGCTTTTGCATTTCGGTATTGAATCCCGCGTCATCGACTGTGAGATTATTTTCCTCGGCAACTTCTTGAGTAAGTTCGAGGGGAAATCCGTAGGTGTCATAGAGAGTAAATGCACTTTCACCGCTAATTTGAGTTTCCCCTCGCTGTTTCACCTCTTGGATGATTTCTTCTAGGAGTTTTTCGCCTCTATCCAGAGTTCTGAGGAAATTAGATTCTTCCCGTTGTAACTCAGCTTTAATTGCTGCTTCCCGTTGGCGCACATTGGGGTAAGCTGATTCTGAAAGAGCGATCGCAGTTTCAGCAACTTGGGTAGTAAATTCACCAGAAATCCCAATTAATCGCCCATGACGCACCACTCGCCGAATTAATCGCCGCAGCACATAACCCCGTCCGACGTTGGAAGCGCGAATTTCATCAGCAATCATGTGGATAACAGCGCGAATATGATCACCAATGACTTTTAAGGAAGTTTTGGTTTTTTCATCACTGCTGTGGTAATCAACACCAGCAATTTGTCCTGCTGTTTGGATAATTGGGAAAATCAGGTCAGTTTCGTAATTATTGGGCACTTTTTGGAGAATTTGCGCCATTCTATCCAAACCCATGCCGGTGTCGATGTTCTTATTTTGCAGCGGCGTTAAATTCCCGGAAGCATCTCGGTTATATTGCATGAACACGAGGTTGTAAAACTCGATAAACCGGGAATCATCTTCTAAATCGATATTTTCCTCACCGCGTTCTGGGTGGAAGTCATAATAAATTTCCGAACAAGGCCCACAAGGCCCAGTGGGGCCAGATACCCAAAAGTTATCATCTTCGCCCAAGCGTTTAATTCTCGCTATCGGCACACCAATTTGATCGCGCCAAATCTCAAAGGCTTCATCATCATCTTCAAAAACGCTGACGACGAGATTTTGGGGGGAAAAGCCAAAGACTTGTGTAGAGATTTCCCAACCCCAAGCGATCGCTTGTTCTTTAAAATAATCACCAAAGCTGAAATTGCCCAGCATCTCAAAAAATGTGTGATGCCGTTTGGTGCGTCCGACATTTTCGATGTCGTTGGTGCGGATACACTTTTGCGAAGTCGTAGCCCGCTTAAATTCTGGTGTCCGCTGCCCTAAGAATATCGGTTTAAATGGTAGCATCCCCGCGATCGTCAGCAGCACCGTTGGGTCTTCTGGCACGAGGGAGGCACTTGGCAGAATTTGGTGTTCCCGTTGGGCAAAGAAGTCGAGAAATATGTTGCGAATTTCGTTACCGCTTAGGTACTGGGGATTTGAAGACATAGGTGTTTTTAACTTTAGGCTTGGGCGCAGCGGCACTGGGTAAGTGTATTTTCATCAATAGCTTTATATATTCTTGCATTTTGTTTCATATTACTGCCAGCGAATTGTGCCAGTCGGTAAGCAAAATGCAGAGATTAGGACGCTTTTATACCCTTAAGCTAATAATCTTCAAATTGCATCCCCGCATCTTTCTGAGGCTAAGGATTATGCAACTTAAAGACGGATTAGCTTATCTAACTCTGGTGGGATGCATAATTGGGTTTAAATGGTTAAGATTAATCCTTAAGAAATAATTTAAAATTTTCATACTGAGGTAACAAATGGCACTAAAACTGAAGGTATCAAATATTGCTTGTGAAGGATGTGCAGATACAATTACTGAGTCTATCCACGTTATGGAACCTGATGCCAAGGTGGATATTGATGTTAACGCTAAAACTGTCATGGTGGAATCCGCAGCTTCTGAGGAGTCAATCAAACAGGTGATTGTTGCTGCTGGTTACACTATTGAAGGTTACTGAATCAGTTCTAACTTGTCACAGAAGTTTAGATTTTAATATCTCAGGCGACACTAACAAAATTTTTTTCTATTTTTTCTGCCCTTTTACGGGCGGAATCTAACTAATCTCCCCACATTAGGGGCAGGTTTTAACATCAAGTTTTTTATTTACCTTTTTTTTCTGGATTTATGATGTTGCAGCAAACAAAAAAGATGGGAATTAACTAAATAAACAAACAGTTATCAAGTTTAGACAGAGAAATTTTGTTTTTCTTGATAAAACGTTGTGAACCAAAGTTTTACAACTGATTTAAGTTGTGCATCCTTCAGCATAGAAGTTTGCTCTGCAAATGTAGAGTATATTAGCTGTAAAAAGCTACTACCCATAGTAGGAGGGAGTTTTACTGCCTATTTAATTTGCATTATTTTTGGCAATTTTACTCCTACCTTGATACTTGATAAAAGCCTGATTCCCAAAGAAAAAGGCTGAGGCTTTCTATGGCAAATCACATTTTCAATTCAACGATCTATCTAATTTGGAGTTTTATAATTTGATAAAGAAACTTTATATTTTCTTTATTTTTCTACTTGAAAAGAAATTTAACTGCCTAATCTGACGGTTATTACGAACTATTTATTTTGGTAATTTCATCAGGAAAATAGCACTTAAGAAACTACATAAATCATTTTTATACATCTATATAATATTCAGTATTTTTACTGTTTGAAAAACAAAGTGTAAAGAAGACATTAGTTGTCAGAAGCGGATATTTGAAAAAATGTAAATCCAAAAGAGGAGGTTTAACTTGGAAAAATAGTATGGATGTTATCGTTAAAAAAAATCATATATCAAAAAAAAATTCAGCCTAAAACATCATATTTAGTATTAGGCAACAAGAAAAGGAAGTTACTCAAGTTAATGTCTTTAAAATTTAAATAGGATAAAAATAAAGCAATGAATATTTCTATTCTGGTCTTCGGAAAAAATAACTTTATCGCCACACTTCCAGATCAGATCCGTTATGCGACGGCTTTTAGTGTAGAAGTTATGGACAATTTGAATCAGGCAGTATCGCGGATTAAAACAACGGCTCCCGACATAATACTTGTGCAAGCTAGCCTGGATGGCAGCATGGAACTGTGTGCTTGGTTGAAAGACCAGACAAAACTATCATGGATATACTGTATTCTGTTTGAGGATCGTTCCCAACAGTTAACTGATAGAAATAAAGGTTGGCATAGAGAATTAGAGATGAGTGCTGCGGCATTAAAGCAAGGAGCCGATGCTTATATTTGGCATCTTATTGAAGAAAAAACAGACCATAGTTTGGCAGAGTTGACTGCCAATCATGGCTTAATACTTGCTCAATTGACTGTTGGTTTGCGGAAAGCGCAAAAATACCGAGATTTGATTCGGACAAATGATATGTTATCTGCGATCGCCTTAGCCGATTCGTTGACAGAATTAAATAATCGTCGGGCTTTAGAATGGGACTTACCCAGACAAATTAAAAGAGCTAGGACTCAAAAAACTTCTCTGAGTTTGATTATTCTGGATGTAGATCATTTTAAGAAAGTTAACGATACTCACGGGCATTTAGTAGGCGATCGCATTTTGCAAATACTATGTCAGCGTTTGCGCCACAATCTGCGCTGTCAAGATACAGCATTCCGCTATGGTGGCGAAGAATTTGTAATTCTTCTGGCTAACACTAGCGATGACGAAGCACTATTAGTCGCCCGTCGTCTCAATCGCGTAGTCAGCGACGAACCATTTGCACTCAACAATAAACTGACAATTAATATCACCATTAGTCTGGGTACAGCCTCTCTGCGATCTGAGGATGATGAGCAAGGAGAGAGTTTGCTGTACCGTGCCGATCAATGTCTGTTACAGGCTAAAACTTCTGGGCGTAATCGGGTTATTGACTCCAACTACTTATCTCACGCCTCACATTTGAAAGCGGTTTCTTCTTAAAATTGGACATTGGAAATGACATCATGTCCGGGCAATTAAGCATAATACCCGGATTTTGTCAGTATAGTAAACGCTAGCAGATATTTGATTTTTTAAGATTTCAAGAATATATAATTTTAGCGTAGCTCAGTTATAGCTATGCGATTTGCTGTTTTATCACCCCAGTTTGTGAAAATGCAGATATCTCACTAATTTGATTGAGTCTTTTTATATATTTTTTCATTTGAATCTAAAAAATATTCTTTTGTGAGTATTCCCAAAGTTAAATAACTGTGTAACATTAGTCCATCAAATTTAAACTGATTGCGGCGATACTGACAATGGGCTACACCTACGCGCAGCTAAACTGTGTCTTGTGTGAAAGAAAAGCGATCGCTATCCCCAAAAAAAACTTAACATTAACCTTAGAAGTGTTAATTTTTCATCATACAAGCTCATGGGTTACTACATCGCTCCCCGCTTTTTGGACAAACTTGCTGTCCACATCACTAAAAACTTTTTGAAACTTCCTGGCGTGCGGGTTCCCGTGATATTGGGTATTCATGGACGCAAAGGAGAAGGCAAAACATTTCAATGTCAATTAGTCTTCGAGAAAATGGGTATCGAAGTAACTCATGTCTCTGGCGGCGAATTAGAAAGTCCAGATGCAGGAGATCCAGCG
>JBGTMK010000439.1:0-13889 GCA_041743605.1 Nostoc sp. | reverse complement strand
AAATTTTAGATGAAAACTGGTTTCCCGAATATAACCACAATCATCACGGTAAAGCCGATTAAAATAGATACTTAACTTGGGCTTCCATAGGAGTTATCCAGTCGTGCAGCCGGATTTAATAGGCTTGGAAATTAGCAAAGGGGAACTGAGACGTTTGACTGGATTCGATCCAGAAGACGTTTTTCGTCCCTCGGTTCTGCGAGATAGCAAAAAGCGATTAGGGTTTTTGATCAGTGAAATGCTGGTGACGCTGGCGCTAACGCCAATAATTGTTGGCTTTGTTTACGCGTTTATTATTTTGCCAACAATTGGTTCTTCAATTCGACTAGGAATTCTTTTACTAATTTTAGTGCCCATGCCGATATTAGTTGGGCGATGGCTGTGGCGACAATTAAGCTGTCCTGAAGGACTGACAATACTTTTAGACGAAGTTGATAAATATCATGATCTGGTTGCTGCCATCGATATTAATGACCAATTGGCAGCATCAGGAAATGTAGAAAGCAGTATCCATGACCGAGATAAAGTAACCGCCGCCCTACAACTAATTAGAGAAGATTTAGTCCGCGCCCTGAAAACGGAACGAATTTTGCGGGATAATAAAAAATTGCTTGCAAATAATCAAGAGTTATTTGTCAATAATTTACCCAGCCTGAAAGCTTTACAAGTTAGTAGTCAAGCAGGTGAATATGCTCAACTGCTAAATCAATCATTGCAAATTGCGATCGATGTGCAAGCAGAAATCAGAAAATTGCAGAAAGGCTGAGTTTGTAAAGCTTGGGCGACTAGAAGTCGCAGCTACACAGACGAAACCTGCTTCGGCAGGTTAGAAAACCATTAATCTTGTTATTAGTCCACCTCCGTGGACTAAGCTTTGTGTAGCCGCGAATTCTATTCGCTTTTACTTTCCCAGAAAACAATCACCCCGTTGACTTAAATGAGCAACAAACCCAAAATAATTGTCCTCGATGATGACCCTACAGGTTCTCAAACAGTCCACAGCTGCTTGCTGCTAATGCACTGGGATGTGGACACTTTACGCAGCGGGTTGCAGGATGATTCGCCGATTGTCTTTGTGCTGACTAATACTAGATCGCTAACGCCAGAGTCAGCTGCATCTGTCACCAAAGAAGTTTGCCAGAACCTAAAAATCGCTTTGAATGCTGAAGGGATTGACGATTTTCTCATTGTCAGCCGTTCTGATTCTACTTTGCGCGGACATTATCCCATTGAAACTGATGCGATCGCACAAGAACTCGGCCCTTTTGATGCTCATTTTCTTGTACCAGCATTTTTTGAGGGCGGACGCATCACCCGCGACAGTGTGCATTACTTAACTATTGGCGGTGTAACTACCCCAGTCCATGAAACTGAATTTGCCCGTGATTCAGTCTTCAGCTACCATCACAGTTACTTGCCCAAGTATGTTGAAGAAAAGACTCAAGAACGAATTAGTGCTGAAGTTGTAGAAAGGTTTCTCCTAGCCGATATTCGTGCTGGTAGTTTAGAACGCTTGTTACAACTCAGTGGTAATCAGTGCGCTGTTGTAGATGGTGAAACTCAGGATGATCTCAACCGCTTTGCAGTAGATATATTAGCAGCAGCAAGTCAAGGTAAACGCTTTCTATTTCGCAGTGCAGCAAGTATTTTAACGGCTTTAGCCGCTTTACCACCCCAACCCATTGCCGCCGAAAAGATGGCGCAGTACGTGCGCCAAGGCAAACCAGGTGCGGTGATTGTTGGTTCTCATGTGAAAAAGACTACTCAGCAATTAGAGGCGCTGTTACAAGTAGAAGGAACAGCAGGAATCGAAGTAAATGTAGCGCGATTACTTGATGATGATGCAAATCAATCTGCTGCACTGCTAATTGAAATTCAGAAAAGTACACGGGCAGCACACAATGCTGGCAAAACACCAGTGGTTTATACTAGCCGTCAGGAACTAAGTTTTAAAGATGTCGAGACACGATTGGAGTTTGGGGTAAAAGTTTCAGGTTTATTGATGGATATTGTACGTGGTTTACCATCTGATATAGGATTCTTAATCAGCAAGGGTGGCATTACTTCAAACGATGTCTTGAGTACTGGACTAGCTTTAACCTCAGCCCGTTTACTAGGTCAAATTTTAGCTGGTTGTTCAATGGTATTAACACCATCCAATCATCCTCAGTTTCCTAACTTACCTGTGGTGCTGTTTCCCGGTAACGTCGGCGATGCTGATGCCTTGGGAACAGTTTATCAGAGGTTAACTAAACAGTCTTGAGTCACGAGTCACAAGCCACCGAACAGAGTTCTTACTAGGTGCAGAGTATAAGAATTGTTGTTGTAGGGTAGTAAAGAAGTAAAATTTTGTCACTATGACTCAGGATTCGGCACTCTGCACTTTGTGGTCTGAGGATGTTGTCGAATTTTGCAACTGATCTAATATTAGTAATTATTCGGAGTGTCCCTTGTCTTTTGGCTAGTACTGCATGACTTCTGATTCTGCGATTCCCAATCTAAAGTCAAATTCTGCACTTCCTAATGCAGAATCAAACTCTATCCTTTCAGAGGTAGAGGTAAATCCTACTGTTTCTGATGTAGAGTCAGATTCTATCCTTCCAGATGCGGAGTTAAAATCTGTCCTTCTTTATTTAAAATCAAATACTGTTCTTGCTGATGTAGAGTCAAATCCTACTAACCCAGATGTAGAATCAAATACCGATGCCCCATCAGATTTTATTCTGACTGATTCAAATCCCAATGAATCAGCATTGCCAGGGCATCGTATAAGTGACAATACTCAAGTCCAGTTAAAGAGTAAGGAGGGACGACTGTTATTAATTTTGCCCCCGGAATCTCAAGTATCTGCCTCAGAACTTAGTTGGTCTGATATTTGGCAACAAATAAGGCAACGTCTGAATGCTGGCGATCGCTTCCGTGTATCTAATACACCTGTGCATCTAATGGCACAAGACCGCTTGGTAGATGCTAGACAACTCCAAGAACTTGCCGAGGCTTTAACTGAAGTCCAACTCCGGCTCATATCCGTCTCGACAAGTCGTCGGCAAACTGCGATCGCAGCCGTAACATCTGGGTATTCTGTCGAACAATTACAGCCCGTAACTTCCCTAAGTTCTGAGCCAACGGCTACAGCGATCCCCCAGGCAGATGCCCTCTATTTAGAAATGACAGTCCGCTCTGGAGTAGAAATTCGTCATCCTGGTACAGTAATTCTCTTGGGAGATTTAAACCCAGGTGGTATTGTAATTGCAGATGGAGATATCATTATCTGGGGTCGTCTACGTGGAATCGCTCATGCTGGAGCCGGAGGCAATCGTGAGTGTCTGATTATGGCCTTGCAAATGGAACCAACCCAACTGCGGATTGCCGATGCTGTCGCTAGGGCACCAGAAAAACCACCAATGCAGTTTTCTCCAGAGGTGGCACATATTACGCCCCAAGGAATTCGCATCGCTAGGGCAACTGATTTTTCCAGAAACCAATTCACCAAGAGCAATCAAGAGCCATAAATATTTACTTAAAGAATGAAGTATATAAGTAAGGATGAAATCAAACAAATATTCATGCCTCGCCATCATCAGGGAGAACAGATATTTCTTCATACTTGATACGATACTTCATACTTTATACTGCAATTTACTGTTTTATATTTCCTGAACCCTCATTGACCGCATTTCTATCATGACTCGCATTATTGTGATTACCTCCGGTAAAGGAGGAGTGGGTAAAACCACAGTTTCAGCAAATTTGGGTATGGCTTTAGCCAAAATGGGGCGTCAAGTTGCTTTGGTTGATGCAGATTTTGGTCTGAGAAATTTGGATTTGCTGTTAGGGCTGGAAAACCGCATCGTTTATACTGCGGTGGAAGTCTTAGCCAGAGAGTGCCGCCTAGAACAAGCCTTGGTAAAAGATAAGCGTCAACCAAATCTCGTACTCCTCCCAGCAGCCCAAAATCGCTCAAAAGATGCAGTCACACCTGAACAGATGAAGTTATTGGTGAATGCACTAGCGCAAAAGTATCAGTACGTGATTATTGATAGCCCTGCCGGTATTGAAAATGGGTTTAAAAATGCGATCGGGCCGGCAAAAGAAGCCCTAGTTGTCAGCACACCAGAGATTTCCTCGGTTCGTGATGCTGATCGGGTAGTGGGGTTACTAGAAGCACAAGGTATCAAGCGTGTTCATTTAATAATTAACCGCATCAGACCCGCAATGGTGCAAGCAAATGATATGATGTCAGTGCAAGATGTTCAGGAACTTCTCGCCATTCCCCTGATCGGGGTAATCCCTGACGACGAGCGTGTTATTGTATCTACCAATCGCGGCGAACCCTTAGTGTTAGCGGAAAATCCCTCTTTAGCTGCCACAGCCTTTGAGAACATTGCTCGTAGATTAGAAGGAGAAAGTGTCGAATTTCTGGAGATCGACTCGTCCCAAGACAGCATCTTCGCCCGTCTAAGAAGGTTGTTGTGGACAAAGATTGTTTAACTTACCTTTCCAGTCTCCGCCCCAGACCTATTCGTAATGATTGAACTTCTAGAAAAACTTTTTTTTCGCGGCCCTGATAGCAGTCGAACTCAAGTTAAACGTCGCCTGCAATTGGTGATTGCTCACGATCGCGCCGACTTAGATCCTCAAACGTTGGAAAAAATGCGGAAAGAAATCCTAGATGTAGTCTGTCGCTATGTAGAAATTGAGACAGAGGGCTTGGAGTTCTCCTTAGAAAGCAACCAACGAACCACAGCTTTAATTGCTAATTTGCCCATCCGTCGGGTGAAAGGGGCTATACCTGAGTGGGAAAGAGGTGATAAGCCTAAGCCTCTCTAGTTTTAATTTTAAGTATTTTTACTGTAGTATTTAGTTAAATTGTTCGTTCGTAGTAAGGACTTTAGTCCTGGCTTTGAGGACTGAAGTCCCCACTACAAACTGCTGATTATCAGTGATTAGGCGGACATCATATTGCTGATTGAAAATATGAATTTGTCTCACACAAAAATATCTAAGTTCAGCAACATCAAAAATATTTATCACATAGAAAAATCCCGTTGTCAGTAGTGTTAACAACGGGAGTATATAGGATTTTTTATAACCTATCGGTAGGCGACTTGTGGGCCTGCCCAAATTTCTGTAACCTTTTTGCCAAAAGTAATCGGCTGATCATCGTCTGTTGTAGTTACAGTCTTACCATCATTAGTAACTTGCATTAACGGCCAGTTTTCCTCGCCCAATTCACCTGCACGGAACAGCACATGATCTGGTTGGCTTTTACTCCAGCCTAACAATACAGCGATTTTCTCATGCTCATCTTCGTGATTAGCAGGAGCTACTGTATTAGCGTGATTTTTTTGCCGATCCCAAATAACTGCACTATCTGTAGAATCACCTGCGTTAAATATACCTTCAAATTTGCGTGCTAAGAAGCGATCGCCTTTTTCTGACCAGCTAACTGGAACTAATACCCCAATCTTACCGCTCGTATCAGTTTCTTCTGAGGATTCCGCCTTTACAGCCTTTACCTTTAATAAAGGATCACTCACTGGAGTTGTTGAAGCCATCACCCACAACTTTTTAGTTTGCATATCTTGGACAAACATAATGCTGGTGACACGGCTGTTGTACATCTGGGGTTTTACTTCTAGTTGCACCCGGCTATAAACAGCATATTTACCATCTGGAGAAACCACAGGTACGCTGCGGTAGTGACGCACTCCAGAACCACCCTTAGAACCAATTGCCTCTTGAGTAGCTGTAATCCATTTCCAAGGAATAGGATGAGGACTACCGATAGGATCTATTTGTTCTGCTTGGGACTCATCAACTGATTCAGTCGCAGGTATTTCTGTTGTTATGGTTGGTTGTAACTCTCTCAGAGTTGGTGCTACTTGAACTGCCGCCAATGATTTAGTAAAAGACTTTTCTCTAGAGAGAGAATTTCCTTGTCCTTTCAAAGACTTAATATTAGCAGCTTTAAGTTTTTGTATTAAATTCAGCTGACTAACAGGAGCATCTGTTAATGGTGCGAGTTCAACTGCTGCCAAAGTCTCAGGAACAGTTAAATCGCTGTTTGGTACAAAACTATCTACTTGAGCCAAATAATCAATTTTATCCGCTGGTAATACTTGCGGTTCCTGGAGAGCAGTACTTTGTGTTGGTACAGAGTCAAAATCTTCTGTTAACGAGTTGATTTGATCTGCTTTGAATATTTCAGCTATCTCAGGTTCCCCAACTACAGCTATTTCCTTTGATACAGAGTCAGACTCTCCAGTTGTCGAAGCTAGTTTAGCTACTTCGGATCTTACTGGGATCGATTGACCTGATGCTCCTAACAAGGGTGCAATCAGTATCACAACGACAACGTAATTGAGAAATGGTTGTGCGCGGAACCATCCTGACAGCAAAAGGGGTTTAAGCATTTGTAGACTCTCTAGAGGGGGCGGTTGCTATGTGAGAAGCAATACATCAGCAGCAATGGGGCAGGCGGCAATTATATGTATAACAAGAAACTAAAAGCAATGACTAGATAATTTCTTCAAAGTTTGCAGAGTTTTACAAAAATTAGGTATCATCGTCTACACCTTTTCTTACTAAGGTACTGAATGTTTTTTTGCAAAGATATGCGAGTATAGTAAATATGCTGAGAACTCAGTAATTACTACACGATATATAAGTTTGCTGTTGCTACACCCAACCACACCAAAAACAGGTATTGGTTAATGGAGATTCAGGGTATAGATTAGGCGAATAACGCTGGTAAGCAAGAGTTAAATAACTTGGCTATTGGGGATCGTACTAGCGATCGCTAGTACACAGCAAACAAGCCAGGTCATACACTAAATATAACAGCGCAAACCCTCAGAATGGTAAACGTGAGGCGTTAATTAAAAACCTGGGAAAGCGGACGCATAATACATCATACTCAGAAAATATTGCTGTCAGCAACCCAAATTTAGAAATTGCAATCTAAACTACAAAAATAGCTAGAAGACGCAATAGTTTTTTAGAAACCCAACTGCATTTAAAGCCAACTTTGGGAAAATTATCAGGAACACAGGGAAGTTTACTCGGTAGATGCTCTAGCGAATCGTAACGAAAAACCACTAGGTGATTAGGTTCACTAGAGGCAGATGTAGTTGATGCTAGCTGTTACACTTGTCAACTTAACTATTAAGTGAATCAAGCAGCTTTTGGTTTCACTAATACAATACGAAAACATTGTACCACCAAACAGCCAATATTATTTACAGCAAATCAACTATGTTTTGCGACTGCCATCTAGAATACGTCTGCTAAATCCTGGCTTGGTCAATTCTGTTTCAATATGCAACTTAAATGTTGTCAGTTATGAGGGGCGCACTTACGATTAACTAATTACTAACGACTAATTTATTAATGAAAATTGTATTTTTTGGTACACCTCAGTTTGCTGTACCCACGCTGGAAAAGTTATTGAATCATTCAGAATTTGAGGTGTTGGCAGTTGTCACTCAACCAGATAAACGCCGGGAACGCGGAAATAAATTGATCCCGTCACCAGTAAAAGCGATCGCAACTGCTCACAACTTACCAGTATGGCAACCTGAGCGGGTGAAAAAAGACACTGAAACTTTAACCCAACTCAAACAATCAGATGCAGATGTGTTTGTTGTTGTCGCCTATGGACAGATTTTATCGTCAAAAATATTGAAGATGCCAAAGTTGGGCTGTATTAATGTGCATGGCTCGATTTTACCCAAATATCGTGGTGCAGCGCCGATTCAGTGGTGTTTGTATAACGGTGAGAGGGAAACGGGGATCACGACCATGTTAATGGATGTGGGGATGGATACCGGCCCAATGCTACAAATAGCTACTACACCCATTGGATTACTGGATAATACCCAAGATTTAGCCGACAGACTAGCTGCGATCGGTGGGGATTTATTGGTGGAAACTCTGTTGAAGTTGTCACGCCAGGAAATTCAACCAATTCCCCAAGATAATTTAGCAGCTACTTATGCACCTCTGATTCAAAAACCAGATTATGCTTTGGATTGGTCAAAAAGCGCGATCCAATTACACAATCAAATCAGAGGCTTTTACCCTAACTGCACGGCTACTTTTCGTAACAACCTGTTGAAAATAACCGCTTCTGCTCCCCTTGGTTCTGTAGGCGATGTCTGGCGACAAGCCGCTCCGCGTCTACGCGATCTCCCACCAGAATTACAAGAAATAGCACATAAATTACCCGATTTGTCAAACTTATCAGATCAACCGGGAGTTGTAGTGAGCATTGTTAAAGGAATGGGGGCGATCGTTCAAACTGGGGAAGGTTTGTTGCTGTTGCGAGAGGTTCAGCTAGCTGGTAAACGTCCCCAGTCGGGATGGGATTTTGTGAATGGTACCCGCTTAACTGTGGGAGAAGTTTTCGGTGCGGGGAGTTGAAGGGTTGGCAATTTTAGATTTTGAATTTTGGATTTTGGATTGAAGGAAAAAGTATTCGACTGACTTGTATTGAGCTTGCTTACCCTTCCTCTTGCCGTTCGCGCAGCGTCTCTTAGAGAAGGGTCGAAGTAGCGCTCACACCGAAATCCAAAATCTAAAATCTAAAATCCAAAATTAAATCGCTTCTAACTTTTCATAAAAGCGACAAGATTCGCAAGGGCCATCTGGGTTGACTGCACAGCGAATGAGTTCTGAATGAGCATTGTAACAGCAAGTGGCATCACCGATTACCCAACGTCCTGCTACCAAACTTTTCTCAGATGGTCGTTTAGCAGACTGTACATAAATGGCAATATTATGCAAGCGGTAGCGTCCAGCTTGAAGTTGGTATCTATGTCGGCGCTCTAAAACCGCATAAGTTTTACCTTCAAAATCGAGATAGTTTCCAGGTTGGGGTGTCCAATCAAGTTGCACTTTACCGAGAGACTCACGCGGATGCGTCAGAATCACCTCGGTTTGTAAAGAGTCTGGCTCCATAAGCTTATGTGATTTGATTTACATTATAAGGATGGTATAGCAGTAGCTTTCTTTAGCTTACCGAATTTAGATTACAATTAATGATTAACCAGATTTACGAGAAATATACATACATTAGGGATTCACTGTTGTGCTACCCCATAGATTACGGCAACCAAAAGTCAGGTAGGATAGATTTGCCCAAGTCACGCAAAGTTTGGTTGAGCGATCGCGCCACTTGAATATGCACTTCATCCTCTTCTACAGCTAAAATCTCAGATGGCTGACCTTCTCCCAAATAAGACACCACCAAATTCGCCGCCTCCAAACCAGTAACATAAGCCTTTTCCTGTGACCAGGAACCATGACGGTTCACAATCCAATCCCCACTCATAAATACATTCTCAAAACTTGTCTTAGCAGGTAACATATAACGATAGCTACCAGGTGCAAAGTGAGTTACCGCCTGAGATAGCCGGATCACACTGCTATCAATGATCTTGGCCTCTCGAAACGCCGGCACACAAGTTGCTAAATAACCCTGAACTATTGGTAAAATCTCCTCATCACTCAAACTGAGAAACTGATTTGCATGATAGAAATCAGCTTCAATCACCGTTCCCGGCTCATTTTGATATTCATCATGTAGAGCATTCAAATCAAAAAACGTCCAACCTGTAGTTGCGTCGAACCCAAAACAAGCATTAGAAGGACGAGGAATATCAATTTTGCGGTCAAACCATAGCCGCGTTGCCAAAACATCAATTGCTCCTAAATTGCTCAAATTACGGAATTCTTCACGGCTTTGTAAACTAGGGCTAGTTGAGACTATTTTCTTCATCCCTGTGATCCCAACCGCGAAAATCACGGCATCTGCTTCAATTACTTCATCACCGCAAACCACACCCTTAACTTGATTACTATCAACAATTAAATCTGTAACTCGACGCTTGGATAACACTCGCGCACCAGCCTTTTCGATACGTTCCACCCAAGGACGAAATATCTTTTCTCCAACAGTTCCCCGACACCAAACCACATCAAAATCCGGTTGATGAGCCAGAATAAAAAAGTAAAGCATCCCTAAAGTTGCTGCGGCTGAACACTGTTCGCCAGGGGCAAACAAGCCCACTAATAACATTGGTTCAAAAGCCTCGCGGTAAAGCCGTGCAGAAACGTTAAAGTCTTTGAACAACTCACGGGCAGTTACAAAGTCATAGCGCCGCCAAGCGGCATCAGAATTATCAAAATCAACGACAGCATAAAGTAAAGGCAGGGCGCTGAGACGGTCAATTAGTGGCAGCCGCTTAAATTGAGTGTAGAGAAAAGTTCCCAGTGGCGAGGGGAGTCGCGGTAAGTCTTGAAAAATCGGTGATTCAACTTCCAAACCTGCTGGCGAATATTGCGAAGAACGAGTCCAAGTAGTAAAAGGATTAATTTCTAATTCATTGATTAGGGAAAAAATATTTCTGTAAGGATACCAAAAGCCATGAATGCCAGCTTCAACAGATTTTCCGGCTGATGTTTGCCAACCTGCCACCAATCCGCCGGGATAGGGGCCTGCTTCTAGAAGTGTTACATCATAACCTTGCTTTGCCAAATGGTAGGTTGCTCCTAAACCAGCCCAACCAGCACCTACAACTACCACCCTTTTTTGTTGTAACCCTTCTACCATCCCAGCCTCCGATTGTTGTAGTCTATCAACTAATGTATACGAACTTGCCGCTTTCATCAGATGAAGGCTTGTTATTGTAGCGGTTTTCCTTTGGATGCAATAGGCGCTTTGGAGGCACATCTGTGCGCCCGCTAAAATAGCTATAGACTTTGAAAAAAGCTCAGGGCAAGCGGTTGAGTAAAAATCACTTGCGGTTAATGCTGAGTTAAGAGTATAACAGAAAACAGACTTAACTATTCATGAGGAATAATCATAATGAGTCAATTAGCAGATGTAAAATTTAGTCTGAATGACTTTGAATTACGAGATGGTATTTATTTTCCTAGTGACTATGAACAGTTGAATAATACTCAACATAAAAAAACATGGGACGCAATTGGTAAAACATATTATGGTTCCCAAAAAATTGAAAAAATTGCAGAGACATCGCCCATTAAACAAGATTACACTCTGCTAACTGGGACACCTGGAGGCACTTGGGACAAATTTCCGTTGAATAAATCTGTTGGCTCTATTCTAGAAATTGGTTCTGGTTATGGTCGCGCACCTTTACATCTCTCGAAAGCAAAAAACTTGAGATGCGAAAAATATTATGGAATTGATATTTCGGAACCTTTGTTGCGGCGGTTAATCAAGGTTAAACAAGAATACGATTTTTTTCCAGAAGCTGAATTTAACTTGATTTGTACTTCTGCTGAAATATTGCCTTTAGAAGATAATTCTATAGATTTGGTAATTTCTAACTGCGTCTTTATGCATATACCAGACGCACAATTAAGAAATTTGTTGGCTGATATATCTCGCGTACTAAAACCTGGTGGAATTTTTGTTTTTAATCATTCCTTTCACAACAAGTCTTGCCCTTCTCATATTATCCACAATTTTATCAGAAGGCTGAACCCATTTGTGAGAAATCCAGTTTATCTCAAGCAATATTCTTCTGCTGAAATAAATGAAATGTTAGCAACTGCTGGGATAAAAGCTAAGTGTCCCCAATACATTGTTGAGCCAACGCAAGAATATGCAATTTTGCCAGAAACGATTAAAGGAATTCCAGTGCCTTTTGCTAATGCCATCAACAGAAGTCTTAAACCATCAGATGCTTTAAAAGAAACTTTTGCTTATGGTTTTAGTGCCTACAGCACGAAACTGGACTAATTAAAAACTATTCTGTTGGGTAAAAATTTGTAGTCTGTGGCTCTATTGCAATCTTATCTGATTTGTGAAAATTAGCGATCGCCAATATCCCCGACTTCTTACCAGAAGTTGGGGATCTAACTTTTCACACCATTTATAAAACTGGGAGCATCCCAATTTTGCAAATTGACTAAGATAACAGATTGTCATTGCGAATGAAGCGTTCGCGGTAGTTTCTTCATTGTTTGTTACGTAATTTACCAATCTTTACCAAAAGATCAGAAGTGAAGAAGGCAGAAGGCAGAGGACACCAAATCAAAGATTTTGGAGTGGGGCGTAAATTCGGGATTATTTAAGCTTTAGATCCTCTGCGCTTGATTTTGATGGAATGAACGCAGAGATATATGGGACGCGGGAAGTTTTTTTAAAGAATATTACTTCAAGCGCCCAGACCCAAAGAGTCTGAGCGCTTGAATATTAGGTTGCAGAGAAACTTCTGCTAGATTCTTGTGGAATTAAGCGTGCATCATGTGCATACTTCTGCAAGACTCTGCACAGTTGCGGCAAGCGGCAGCACATTCCATCATTTTCGCGTCATCGCTCATCATCTCACAGGCCATTGCAGTGCGATCGCACATTTCCGCACACAGCATACAAGTACGTTCCATGAACTCAGAACCGCTCATCATCATATTCATGCACATCATGCACATTTCAGAGCAATCGCGCATCATGCTCATCATGCTCATCATGCTTTTGTCCATCTGCTTACCACCTTTGCTCATGCAGTAAGTCATGGTTTCCATGCACATTTTGTGACAGTCCATACAAGCATCCATACAAGCTTGCATTTCGGTAGTCATGGTTTCAGTCATCATCATCATCATCATCATAGGAAATACCTCTTGATTTTTTTGATGCATAGATAGTGTCCTTGGAAGGACTACTCATAACATTAGTCTTACTCTTTTAAAGAGTCAATGGGGTTTTTAATTCAGGTTTTATAAGCCTACTATCCCGATATAATTACCGGAAAATCAAACTGAATCTACACTAGTTTAGTGTTGTTTTTTTGAGTATTGCTATGTATTAAGGATTAGAAACACCCATTTCAATGTGGGGTTTTCTTAAGTAAGTCAACTTTTCATTGGGGATCAAAAGTTATAGTTAAATCTGGATCAAAAATAATGTCATGTTTTTTAACAAATGCCTAAACAAAGCATTTGTTAACTTATATTAATCCAGGATTTATTAACTTATGTTAATGGAAGATAGGCACGCTTAAAAATTCATAATTCCTAATAAGATTTTAGACCCCCACCTAAAACAAACCTATGTCTGAAGATAGGGATATAAAACCCTATACTTAATTAAGAAAAATCAAGCTTACAACGCGGAATAAAAATCAGTTTTCTCCATACCCAATAACCAATACCAATTTTCAAGCTAGAGCATTTTCTAAATCAGCTTGCAAATCTTGCTTATGTTCAATTCCTACCGAAAGACGGACTAAATTATCCTTGATTCCCCGCTGAAGTCGTTCCGCTTCTGGTAGAGAACCATGAGTCATTTTGGTAGGATAGCAAAGTAGTGATTCCACACCACCCAAACTTTCAGCCAGCAAAAATAACTTGAGTCGAGAAGCGAATCTTTCAACCTCAGCAAAACCACCTTTTAATTCCAAACTAATCATCCCCCCAAAGCCAGACATTTGCTCTTTTGCTAATTTATGTTGTTCATGACTGGATAACCCTGGATAATAAATGCGCTCAATTTTGGGATGCTTTTCTAAAAATTCAGCTAAAAATAAAGCGTTTTTTTCATGTTCTCGCATTCTCACAGCCAGAGTTTTAATTCCTCGCAGCACTAACCAGCTATCAAAAGGACTAGGAATTGCCCCGATCGCATTTTGATAAAACTTCAGTTCGGTGTATAGTTGCTCGTTAGATGTGATAACTGCGCCACCAATAATATCGCTGTGTCCCCCTAGATATTTGGTAGTGCTGTGAACCACAATGTCAGCACCTAAATCTAACGGCGTTTGAAAATAAGGACTAGCAAAAGTATTATCAACTACTAAGATGATATTATTTCTACGGGCAATATTTGCTAGTGCGGCAATATCAATAATTTTCAA